>CAZWLZ010000027.1:0-17960 GCA_964634505.1 uncultured bacterium
AACCCCCGAGGATGCCGACTCCATTTTTAAGTAAAATGGCGGCTAAACCAGAGAATAATCCAATAAAAATAGCTTCCACAAAAGCATAACGTTCTGAAATGGAAGTACGCCCCAAATGCAAAGATTTTAACCACTGTTTTAATTTAAAAAGTAGTTGTTGAGGCTGAATATTGTTCACAATGTTTTATTAATTTTATTTTAGTCAATTTTGATTTTTAACTAATTATAAAAATTTTAACATTCAGATAGAATAAATGATTAATCATTTGGTGTTTTTGTCAATATCTAAGGATATTGATTATCTGAGTTTGATCTACAAAATTTAACCAGATTTTAATTTTAGAGTAAAAAAAATACCAGTTGTTGTACCATATTAAGGATATTATTTAACTTAAAATTAAGGATATTATTTAATTTTAAGCCAAGAAAATATTTGATTAGGATTTAACTCTAAATTGAGATTATTAATTGTAGGTAAGACTTCTTCGTCACGATAAATTTTTAAACGTTTTTCTTCCTGAAATACCATAATTATTTTTTCTTCGGTGTCTATTAACCATCCCAATTGTGTGCCGTTGTCTAAACAGCATAAAATATTGTCAATTACCTTTGTTGGTTTTTGATTTGGCGATAAAATTTCTATAGCCCAATCAGGATAAGAATTAAATTGATTAGCTATTTCTTCAGACTCATCTAAGGGTATTCTTCCCCAATAAAAAACAGCAACATCTGGCACGATTGATCTGTTACCAAAAGTACAACGTAATTCAGGCAAAGCGTAAACTATTTTATCTTTTTGACTACTTTGATTGATAATCTCGCAAATTTTATACTGAATTTGACTATGTTTTCCTTGTGGCATCGGTTTTCTGATTATTTCGTTATTAATATATTCATAACTAGGAGATTGATCAATATAATCCTGCTGTAAAAATTCTTCTAAGGTTAAATGTTTTTCTTTAATCGGTGTAATAGTCATAAATTCTCATACTCTTATTGACTGAAAATTACTATCATACAACACACATTAATAAATTTTTTGGTAATAGCTAAAACTCGTTAAAAAGGCTTAAGATTTAGTACGCTTTAACAGACTTTAGCTTTAAACGGAAAAATTTATTTCAAGGTTTTAATGCCTGATAATAATTTATAAAAGATACCAAATAGTTTCTATACAAGTTATTTTGTCTATCTACTTAGTTGAGGGTTATGGCGTTGCTTAATCAAGGTATGAAAGAACAAACATACTTTAAATGATTGTGAGAATAATTTGTTAATTTTCTTAACACCTGATACCTGCCACCTATACTGTTTCGAAAATCATACCTAAAATCAGCAACGCCAGGGTTATTGAATGCCCAATTTTTCTAAAATGGGTTTAGTTGAAATTACATGATTTTGTAACCCTAATTCTTGGGGCGAAATTCCTAAAGCTAATCCGATTAATTGGGGTAAATGTAGTATGGGAATATTTAATTTTTGTCCAATTACTTTGGCTACTTCTGGTTGTCGAGAGTCTAAGTTAAGATGACATAAAGGGCAAGGAGTGACTATACAATCAGCATTCTGATTTAAAGCATCTAAAAGATTTTTCCCTGCCATTTGAAATGATTGTTCGGTAGCATAGCTAGAGAGAGGCCAACCACAGCATTTAATTCTACCTTCATAATAAATAGGATTTGCGCCCAAGGTAGTAAAAACATTTTCCATGGATTGAGGATTAAAAGCGTCATCGAAGCGTAAAGTTTTTGATGATCGTAATAGATAACAACCATAAAAGGCGGCACAATTTAAGCCTGACAATTTTTGTTTTACTTTACTTTCTAATTTAGCTAAGCCATAATCGCTGACTAATGCCCAAAGAATGTGTTTAACTTCGGTAGTGCCTTGATATGGTGAACAACTTTCTTTTGCTAAAAAATTATTTACTTTGTTAAAGTAGGCTTGATCATTTTCTTTGGCTTCTTTTAATCGTTCGTCCACATGACCGATTACTCCTTGACAGGTGCTACAGTGAGTTAATAAGGGTAAATTTAAGGATTCTGCTAGGGCAATATTACGGGCATTTATAGCATCTTCTAATAATTGTGAATCTTCTTTGTAAGTACCTGAGCCACAACAGGCGGCTTTTTTTAGTTCAATTAGTTCAATTTCAAGGGCTTTACTGATGGCTAGGGTTGAAAGATGTAATTCTTTACAAGCACCTTGAGCTACACAACCAGGATAATAAGCATAACGAAGCATATTTTAAGTATTAATTACAAATTTAGTTATAAAAATTATTATTTTATTGATGGAGGAAACGGTCAAAATTTGGTTTAAGAGGGAAGATGAGTAATTCCGGCGATCGCCGATAAATTCAATTGTCCTTCTTCGGTTTCTAATTGATGTACATCAAGAGAGATGCCATCCATTTTAAAGTTATGCAGATTAAAAATTTTCTTTGCTTCTTTTAATAAGGCATTCAACAAAATGGGGGATAATTCTTTTCCCTGAGTAAATTCTACATCATCGATTAAAATCCCTTTACCCGTATGACAGACACGGGGTTTTATTACTAAGCAAATTCCTTGAGTTTTGCCTGTTTCTGCTACTTTACATTTGGCTTTGACGGCAACTCTACCATCATCTAAAATTCGGCAATCAACTCGATGGATATAAACTGTTACTAATTCATCTTCAAGATAAATATTATATTGTTCTATTTCTTTATTTAAATTTTCGATATTTAAAGCGGTTTCTATGTCTTTTTCATTTAAAACAATACAGGCATCGCCATAACTTGGTTGAGTTAATTGTACATCTCCCATTAATGCTTTTAAAGGATTTACGGCTATATCATTTAACGTAATATTCATTTGTTGCATTTGTAGATTTTTATTCATAACTAAGCCTTCCCCATCTATTGCTAAGGATTGTAATACTCCTTTGGAGAGATTATTTGAATCGGTTTTTACTTTGACGCTTAATTTTGATGAACTTTTTATTTGACGTGCAAAGGCTTTTGTGGCGATCGCATTGATCGTTTTTTCGCCAATATTATTAAATTTTTTAAACATTATTTTTATTTTTTATTGTGGTTTTTACTTAGATTTTTGTTAATTGTAACATTAGAATAATGAAAACTTAATTAGTATTCATTTTAATTAAGTACAAGTATAAAATTAATTGTATATAGGAAAGGGGCTTAGGCTTCTTGTTATCAATCATTTTTGCCTACCTATTTAGCTTTTTGATAACCAAGTTTTAAGATTGAGGGAGCAACATATTAAACAAAACAGTTGAAGAAAAGATCAACCATTATTAGCAAGTTTATTATCAATAAAAAAATAAGAGTAAAATATGAATCTATCTGGTTCGGAAGTTAGAAAGCTAGTTAATGCCATTATTAGTGCTTATCCTACTAAAGAGGATTTGGCGATGATGGTTCAGTTTGAATTAGAAGAAAATCTGGAGGCGATCGCCGGTGGTGGTAATCTTACTCAACTGGTATTTAATTTAATAACAAAATGGGCAATTCCTAGAGGTAAAATTTACCGTCTCATCATCGCCTCTTACGAAAATAATCCCGATAATCCAGAATTACAAGAATTTTACGAATCTGTTGTTTTAAAGCGGTTTAATGTTGATTCTTCGGTAAAAACAAAGGATTTTGGACCTGATATTAATTGGCAAGGGGAAACCGATGAAATTCAATTACAAAGTTGGTTTAAACCTGAACCTAATTATTGGGATGTAGGGTTTTTAAAACGGGCAATTGAACAATCTGCATCGGTATGTCGCATTGAAATTCCCACTCGTCAGATTATGGGAACAGGAGTTTTAATTACACAGAATCTACTCTTAACAAATTACTATGTTTTACAACCTACTGAAGAAGATAATATCGAAACTAATGCTTTAAATGCTGTTTTAAAGTTTGGTTGTTTGACTTCAGATAATGGTTTAGAAACTCAAGGAAAATCTTTTCAATTAGATAGACAAAAGCCCATTTTATGCTTTAGTAAAACTGACGATTTAGATTATGTTTTATTACAAGTAGAAGCCAAAATTACCCAAGAAAAGGAGATTAAACCAGCCCGTTGGGAAGTTAATAAATTACCTCTTGCCAAGATGGGAATTAGTGTTTTACAACATCCTGAAGGTGACTCAATGAAGTTATCAATTAGTCAAGATGGTATTACGGGAGTTTATCAAAATAGTGGTTTAGTGCAGTATGTGAATAAAACCGCTTTAGGCTCAAGTGGTTCACCTTGTTTTGATGAAAAAAAATTTGTATTTAGTAGCCTTACATCATGCCCAAAGAGCGAAAAGTTTTGGCACGATTAGAGAAGGAATTTTATTCGCTTCTATTTATCAAGAAATTAAAGATTTTTTAAGTTAATTCAGGAGTAAAAGATGGGGCGCAGAATTATTACCAGTCAACTAGAAGCAAAAGGTCAAGAAGTTATAATAGATGGCTATTTTGATAAGTTGCTTAAGTATATTCCGACTGAAATTGTAGGCGGTTGGGTTGCGATTACTGGGTTAATTAAAAGTGCTAGTAATATTCCTACCAATACAATTTTATGGATTTTATTAGTTATTTTTACTGGACTGACTGCTATTTATATTCTCAAGCAAACCTTTGAACCGAAAAAACCTTTAGCAATTAAACAAACTAGCATTTCTACTATAGCGTTTATTGTTTGGGTATTTGCATTAGGAGAGCCTTTTGATTCTTTAAGTTTTTATAATCCGATTTATGGTTCGGTTTTATTGATTTTGTATAATTTAACTATTCCTTTGATTAATCCTGTTGAAGATAACAAAAAAAATTAGTTTTATGGGGTAATTTTACTATGAAAATCAAACTCAAATCAAAAGTTGATGCAGAAGGTAAATTATTGTTACAACTTCCTCAACAATTCGCCAATCAAGAATTAGAAATTATTATTACTAATTCTGCTGAACAAACAATTCCTACTCCTGAAGAATCAGATTATCCTGTTGATTTTTTTGAAAGGACTGCGGGTAAGTGGGAAGGTGAATTTTTAGTTAGAGAAGAATTAGTAAATTGTGATGAGAGAATTTGGGATATTGAATCATGATTTATTTGTTAGATACCAATACCTGTATTCAATATTTAACGGGACGTAATCTTAATGTAATCAATAAATTTAAAATTACTCCTCGCCAAGATATTTGTTTATGTGATGTAGTCAAAGCAGAATTATATTATGGTGCTTATCGTAGTTCCAAAAAAGAGCAAAATCTAGCTTTATATGAATTATTTTTCTCTCAATATATCAGTTTACCCTTTGATGGAAAATCAGCTAAATTTTATGGTGAAATTCGCTCTGAATTGTCAAAATTAGGTACTCCTATAGGTGCTTATGATTTTCAAATTGCTGCTATTGCTTTAGCTAATCATCTGATTTTAGTAACTCATAATACTAGAGAGTTTCAAAGAGTTCAGAATTTACAACTTGAGGATTGGGAGGAAAATATTTAATTTTTATTATTGAAACTCAATCTTATGCTATTGTTGATGTATATACAAAATGTATTAAAACTTATTTGCCTTATTTTAGCCCGAAAAGCCCCCCCAAAAGAACGGACACAATATTATGAATATCTCGCCCAAACGATTTGAAGAAATCCACAATATTGCTGATTCTGCTATTGATACCTCAGATATTCCTGAATTAGATGAGCATTTTTGGGAAAATGCGAAAATGGTAAAACCTATCACTAAAAAAGCTATTTCTATTCGCTTAGATAGTGATGTTTTAGACTGGTTTAAAAGTCAAGGGAAAGGTTATCAATCAATAATTAATAATGTGCTTCGTAGTTATGTTAATCATCAACAAAATAAAACTTAATTGAAAATTAATTGAAAAAAATTAATAATTTTAAGATTATTAAGAAAATAATTAATATTATTTGGAGATTAAATTTATGAGTTTATCAGGTGAAGATTTTAAAAAATTACAAGAAGCTATGCTTCAAGCCTATCCAAATAAAGGCGATTTGGAGCAAATGGTTAGGTTTTATTTAGATAATAATTTAGATGCGATCGCTGGTGGGAATACAATTCAAGAGATTATTTTTAAGCTTATTCAACGGGCAGAAGCTAGAGGAAAATTAAAAGACTTACTAAATGCAATTTTAAAAGATCGTCCTGATAATTTACAGTTAAAGACAACAGTTAAGGAACTATTAAAAAAATATTTTGTAGAAACATTAGATGATTTGAGACGCGAAGATTCTTATAAAAGACCAGACAATTTATTGAAGAAGTCATATATTCTTACCTTAAATGGAAACATTGAAGATATTGATAAAACCAAACTTGAAGCTATTACTGAATTTTTGCGTCAATCTATAAATGATTTGTCCCTAACTATATATAAAATAGAAGAAGGTAGTATAAAGTTGCATTTAAAAGGCTCTGAAGAAGGATTCAATATACTTAAAACGCTTGTTGACTCAGGAAAATTAACAGAGATATTAGGTTTATTTATCGAAAAGATTGAATTAACACCCTCTAATAGAATCAATATGAAACCATCAAAAATACTTCATCTTTCAGATTTACACTTTGGAACTTCTGCACAAGCTAAAGTTTGGGCTGGTCAATTAGTTGAAGATTTACAACAAAACCTTAAAATCACTCAACTTGATGTTCTTATTTTATCAGGTGATATTGCTAATAAATCAACATCTGAAGAATATCAAGCAGCTAAAGAGTTTCTTGATGAATTTATTAAGGATTTTCCTTTAAAATCAGAACAAATTATAATTGTACCCGGAAACCATGATCTTAATTGGGATTTATCGAAAAAAGCTTATACTTTAAAAGATAAAGATGAATGTAAACCTGATGAACTTCAAGAAGGTTATTATATTCCTGTTAATGATGATGTAGTAAGGATCATTAATGCTGAAAAATATCTTCAAAGATTTACTAATTTTAAAGATTTTTATGATAATTACAAAGGTAGTATTAAAGAATATTCATTAGATGCAGAGCAACAATATAGTTTAGATATTATTGGTGATAATATTCTGATTCTAGGACTTAATTCTGCTTGGCAATTAGATCATCACTATAAAACTCGTGCTACTATTAATAATATTGCTTTAACTAACGCTTTTAACGAAATTCGCCGTAATGATACTTATGAAAATTGTCCTTTAAAAATAGCCGTTTGGCATCATCCTATTAATAGTCCTTTTGAAGATAGAATTAAAGATAGTAATTTTCTACAACGTCTAGCAGTTAACAATTTTAACTTATTTCTTCATGGTCATGTTCACAAAGCCGAAAATGATCAATTTCGTTATGATCTGAATGTAAATGGGCGTAAATTACATCGTATTTGTGCAGGTACTTTTGGCGCACCAACAAAGGAATTAAATACAGGTATTCCTTGGCAATATAATCTACTTAAAATTGAATCTGAGAAGGTAATAGTTCATACTCGTAAAAGAGAAGCCGAAAATGGAGCTTGGGAAGGCGATTTTCGTTGGCGATATGGCAAAACTCAGGCAAACGATCACTATGAAATCGAGATTCAATCTATAAATTTTTTCCAAGCTCATTGACAGATAATAGCACAAAGTCAGTGAGCCAAAAAAAAGTGCTAGATGATCCTAATTTTGTAGGTAGAGAAGAGGCGATCGCCATCCTAACCAACCTCCTCAATCAACGCAGTAGTCGCATCTGTCAAATAGTCGCACCTGGAGGACAAGGGAAAACAACCTTCGCCAGAAAATATCTCGAAAGTAAAAAATTTAAACCCATCTTAGAATTTACTATAGCCAAAGAAACAAAGGATATTGCCTCAGTAGAGAGTTGGTTAGAAGAAAACTTGCGAGATTTAGGCGTACAACCAGGACGGGAGTTTAGCATATCTTTAAAACGATTCAAACAGAAACTTCAAAGCCAACCTATAGGAATATTAATAGATAATCTCGAACCTGCTTTAGATGCTTCAGGACAGTTTATCGAACAGCATCGCAGTTATGTCGAATTATTGCAAGCTTTAAACGATCCTAGCCTTAAATCCCTAACTTTAATTACCAGTCGTGAGCGTCTTAGTGAGGGTTTAGACATTCTTCCGTATAGTTTGCCAAAATTAACGGTGGAAGCATGGCGTGAGTATTGGCATTCTCAACAAATTAACCCCGATATTACCCTATTAACAGAAATTCACAAGGCTTATGGTGGTAATGCTTTAGCAATGAAATTA
The DNA here is from genome assembly GCA_964634505.1 of uncultured bacterium. Lineage (GTDB taxonomy): Bacteria > Cyanobacteriota > Cyanobacteriia > Cyanobacteriales > Cyanobacteriaceae > CAZWLZ01. The sequence goes on from CAZWLZ010000027.1 coordinate 8,238, forward strand.
TTATCTAATCTGATTAACAATGATTATCAAGGGGATATGGTTGCTTATTGGCGGGATAATAAAACTGAGGATAATTTAATAGTTGAAACTGCGGTAGCTAATTTAATTAAAGAACAATTTGAACGTTTACAAAAAAATATTAATCAAAATATTAATCGTGATGCTTATAATTTGCTTTGTCGTCTCGGATGTTATCGTTATCAAGATGTGCCAACAGTACCTGAAGCTGGTTTATTGTGTTTATTGTGGGATGTAGCAGAAAATCAGCATAAAAGAATTATTAAAGTATTAAAAGACCGAGCTTTAGTTGAATTTAATAAAGATAGTGATTATTGGTTACATCCAGTTATTCGAGAAGTAGCAATTGAAAGATTGAGAAAGAGTAAAGATTGCGAAAAAGCTAATACTCAAGCCGCAGAATTTTGGACTAAAAAAGTGAAAACTGTCGAAACTGTTGAAAAGGCTTTAACAGCTTTTGAAGCTTATTATCATTATATAGAAATTCAGGATTTTAAAAAAGCATTTGGTATATTCCTACATAGAAGACCTTGTGAATCGCCATGGTATATGGAAGAAGATGGAGAAGTTTTACAAAATACATATCGTAAATTAGGTTTACATGAAAAAATGATTTCATCAATAACAGATGTTTTAGAGAAATTAACTTCAAATAATATTGAAATCAATCAAGATGAATTGAGTATTAGCAATAAGTTATTAGGTGACTTATACTGGATTAAAGGGGATATAAAATCGGCACTAGAATATAACAAAATTGCTTATGATCATGTTAATGAATTTTTTGAAAATGAAAAAAATCAAAATAATTGGATAGCTCGAAGAAATTATTTCGCTGTGAGAATCGCAAAAACAGTTTTTAAATTTGATTTATTAGAATTAGATGAATTAATTGATCCGTTAGAAAAACTCATCGAAGAAGTTGAAAGAATCGAAAAAGAAAATTATGAAAATTATGAAAAATTTTATAATTTTAAAGTAGAAGCGTTTTTTTGCTTGGCATTTATCTATTCTTCTTTGGATAATGACGAAAAATCTAATGATTATTTAACAAAAATTGATCTTGAAAATGATCTTGAAAATGATCGTGAAAAACTTAGTGAATGGTGTCGTCCTCATCTATTTTTATTTTTAGGTTATACATTAAAAAATCTAGGAAAATTTGAGGAAGCAAAAAAAATGTATCAAAAAGTTGATGAAGTAACAACAGATTACTATCTTCAAGTAAAAGGAAAAGCATTAACAGGATTAGCCGAACTTTACCGCAAAAACGACATTGAAAAAGCCCTTACTCATCATCAAAAATCAATCAAAAAGTTAAAAGAAATTGGTGCAAAATGTGACCTAGCAGAAGCCTACTTTCAAAAAGCATTAACCTATCAACAAATAGAAAAAAAAGTTAAAGTTTGTCAACTATCTCAAGATAATAGTAAAGTATATTTTGATAAAGCAAAGGATTTATGGGGTGAAAAACAAATAGACGCACCCAATCAAATCAAGCGAGTTGAAAAAGCAATGAATAGTGAACATTAGTTAAAAGTCACCCTTGGTTATAATTATGTTATGATTTTGGATATTTAAGAGAGGTTATTATGTCTGACTTATCATTAGAACAAAATCAACTCAAAAATACCATTAAAGAAATTATTGTAGAACTATTTACTGAAAGTGAGGAAGATTTTTTAAATCTCTTGGCAAGTAAATTAGTACAAACAACACTTAAAAAGAAGATTCAAGAAGAATTAGATTTAGAAGAATCTGCTAATTTGTATGCAGAAATGTATCAAGAAAGTAATGAACTTAAAGAATTAACAGAATCAGCATTACTGGATTTTGTAGAATGAGTAAACTAGAAAGAGGAATGATTATTGACGTTAATCTTGAGCCAACAAAAGGCTCGGAAACAGGAAAAATTCGTCCTTGTATTATTGTGACAAATAATACTTATAATCAAAGAGTTCCTATAATTCAAGTTGTTCCCATAACTGAATGGAATAGTAAAAAAGCCAAAATTAAAACTAATGTTGAAATTAATCCTTCCTCTTTTAATGGATTAACTAAAAAATCCATTGCTGATTGTTTACAAACAAGACCAATAGATCATCAGTTAAGATTAGTAAAAATACGAGGTACACTAGAAGAAGAAATAATAGAAAAAATTGATTTAGCCTTAAAAATAGTTTTTGCTCTTAATGATTAATAGCTATGACATTAAAAGGATACGAAATAGAAGAATTAGTTGATGCCTTAGTGAGTGCGTATCCAAGTAAAGATGATTTGGATATGATGATTACATTTGCATTTGGAGTAGATCAACAATTAGATAAAATTACAGGTGGTGATGATCTTACAAAAATTGCTTTTAGATTAATCACTAAATGGGCAATTCCTCAAGGTAAAATAGATGATCTAATAGAAAAAGCATATCAAGAAAATTCAAATAATCCACAATTAAAAAGTTTTTATCAAAAGATTAAACCTAGTATTTTTAATAATGAAAAAATATCTGTTGATAATTCTCAACCTATTTCTAACTCAGAATGGAATGAATTATATTTAATTTTCAATCAACTTAATAATAATCATTTATTATCTCAAATTTGCCGACAAACCTTAAAAAATGCTAAAAATGATCTCTTAGGAAATTGCCTAAGCTTATCTAACGATATAGATTTAAAAGACTTAAAAGAAATTCTTTTAACCAAATTTCCCAAAAGAAATGATCATGTACCTACTATTTTAGAATTTGCTGAAAGATTAAGCAAAAAAGTTGATAAAAATTTATCTAAACAACTAGATCAATGGCTGAAAACAATTGCGACTAAAATTAATATTTCTTTACCTACCTATTCTCATTTACCTTCAAAGAATGAGATTTATCAATATTTTTTATTGATTACAGCTATCCCTAAAGGTAAAAATCAATTTGACCTAGAATCTGATTTACTGTTATATGATTCTTCAACAAATAACTATCAACCGATTCCTAAATTCATTAATTGTGAACAAAGAACTTTCGTTAAATGTGATTTTACAGAAATTAAAGATAAAATTTTTGACCTCGTTGCAATTTGTCGAGAATACATTGAGCCTCCTTATATTCTCAATATTCAATTATTTGTCACCTATCCCTATTTAGGATACGCTTTTGACCGTGCCGAAATTGTGATTGACCAAACTAGAAATGATCTTAGTTATCTTGGGATTGAATATCCTTTATTTGTTAGTTCTTATGACCGTTTTTCTGATAAAAAACATTATAATGAGTTTCGAGTTAGATGGCTTAATGAGGTTCAAGATAAATTGAAACCTAATTTAACAAATTTGATTGAATCCATGCAAGATTTAGAAGGTTATAATCATCAAAATTTAGCTAAATTAGCTAATCAGTGGCGAGTCGAGAAGATTATTGGACTTAAAATTATGGGTTGTTGGTGTGATACAGAAAAAATACAAGAAGATTTGTTTTATTATGTAGTGAAAAGTGGCATTCCTTTAGTTTTATGGATTAGGTGTAATGACTTGCCTGATTGTAAAAATAAATTAAATGATTTATTAACAGCACAAATCTTAAATAATTGGCATGATTTATTTAAACAAGTTTGGGAATGTCGTCAACAATCTTATCAAGAACCGGAAAAATTAGGTTATCATCTCGGTATTTTAGCAGATGACCCGCAGAGGATTCCCTCTCATTTTAAACCTTTAATTGAAACTGGTAAATAACTAAGGAGTAACTAATGTCTGAAGATTGGCAATTATTTCAAGGAAATGGTCAAAAACAAGCAAAAGCAAGGGAGATTGTCCAACAATTAGAACCCCCACCCTGGCGGAAATTTGGCAAAGCGGAAGATTTGACGGAAAATGCCGCCGCAATTGCTGAACGTTGGCAAAAAATAGATAAACTTACGGAAAAAAGAGAAAGGGAACAGTTAAGGGGGGCTAATTTTCGGCTTTATGCTCAATTATCGGAAAATCAAGAATTTGATAATGAAATTCGGGATGTGATTAATGCCGTCAATGCTGCTATTTATTTAAGAAGACCTCTGTTAGTGACAGGAAAACCGGGTTCGGGGAAAAGTACCCTTGCATTTGCCATAGCCCATGAATTAAACTTAGGAACTGTACTATCTTGGGCAATTACAGCCCGTTCTACCATTCAAGATGGATTGTATCATTATGATGCGATCGCCAGACTCCAAGACGCTCAACAGGGAGAAGATAAAAACATAGGAGAATATATTACATTAGGGGCATTAGGTACGGCATTTTTAGCCTCAAATTTGCCTAGAGTGTTGTTAATTGATGAGATTGATAAAAGTGATATTAACTTGCCTAATGATTTGTTAAATTTACTCGAAGAAGGACAATTTCCCATTCCTGAATTAGTGAGACGTTCTGCTAAGAATAACTCAGAAAATACTCAGAAAACGCCTTTTAAGATTAACACTCAAGATGAAGGTATAGACGCTGAAATTCAAGATGGTTGGGTACGTTGTCACGCTTTTCCGATTATTGTGATGACGAGTAATGGTGAAAGGGATTTTCCTCCTGCTTTTAAGCGTAGATGTTTACGCATTACGATGCCCGAACCGAAAAAAGAAGGCTTAGAAGCGATTGTTAAAGCCCATTTTGGTGAGACTAAATTTGAAGAACACTCGCCAATTATTAATCAGTTAATTAGTGAATTTCTGGATGAAAATAAACTGGGAGGACAAGCGAGAAATCGAGCTACAGACCAATTACTGAATACGATTTATGTGTTAACTTGTTCTGTTAGTCCTAAACCACAAGATGAGGAATCGGTGAAAAATTTGTTATTAAAACGTTTATCGGAAACTGATTAAGGAGTATGATTATATAAGATGAATAGTCAACTACAAAAATTAATTACTACATTAGGTGAAGACTTTGAACTAACAGGAGAAGAAATCGCTGATATTTTGTGGTTGACTGCACAAAGACACAAATATAATGGCACTTTAAGGGAAAATTTAATTACAGATTCAGAGGCAATTCCTGAGTTACCATCAAAAGATTTATCAGGGCAAAATTTACCACCAGCAACGCCATTAGATGAATCTATATCTTCTATCAGCAAAAAATCAGAAACAGCACCTATTTATCCTGAAAATTCGCCCAGTAACAGTCAAGTTTTACCGATTAGAGTCCCCGATGCTCCTTCCTTACGAGAACCGCTAAAAATAGCTCAAGCTTTGCGTCCTTTAATGGGTAACATAGCCTCTGGTAGAAAGGTTATTTTAGATGAAATTGCCACAGCTAAACGCATTGCTGAAACTAAAATTTATCTTCCTATTTTGAAGTCTGAAACTGAACTTTGGTTAGATTTAGCTTTAGTCATAGATGAAAGTAAATCTATGATAATTTGGGGACATACCATTAAAGAATTAAAGCGATTAGTTGAACATTATGGTATTTTTCGAGATGTCAGAATTTGGGGATTAGTTACTGATGAAACAGGGGAAGTTAAACTTGTACCTCGTCTGGGAACAAAAACCAAAGAAAAACGTTTTGCTAGTCACAAAGAATTAATTGACCCCAATGGACGAAGGTTAATTATAATAGTTAGTGATTGTGTGTCTAGTCACTGGTACAATGGCGCAATAATTCCAGTTTTAAAAGCATGGTCACAACGACAACCTTTAGCGATTTTACAAATGTTACCAGAATGGCTGTGGCTCAGGACAGGATTAGGTAATGGTGCTTCGGTATTATTGAAAAGTTTAGCGCCTGGAGCGGCAAATCAAAGGTTACAAATTGAGGAGTTATTGTTACGCAAGGATTTTGAAATTGAGGAAGGAATTAAGATTCCTGTATTCAATTTAGAGCCAGAATTAAAATTAGACTCCGAACCAAAATTAAAACTAGCATTAGCTTGGAGTGAAATGGTAAGAGGTAAAAGAGATGCGAGCGCATCAGGATTTGTCTTTCCTTCACAATTAGAATTAGATGAGGAAATTTTACCAGAAACGGAAGTTATTCAACTGGATGCACAGGGAAGAATCACCCGTTTTCGCCAAACTGCTTCGCCTATCGCCCGTAAATTAGCGGGATTACTGGCTGCTGCTCCTGTGATTAATTTACCTGTGGTGCGGATTATTCAGGATACTTTGTTACCTCAATCTAATCAAATTCACGTTGCTGAGGTGTTTTTAGGGGGTTTATTAAAACCTTTAAATACCTCTCAATCATCTTTAAAAAGGTTAAATCCCCCCCAACCCCCCTTAAAAAGGTTAGATCCCCCCCAACCCCCCTTAAAAAGGGGGGAGTCTGGGGAGAATATAAGTGATGAAGCTGATATTAATAATCCTGATGCGGTGCAGTATGATTTTATGGATGATGGGATTCGGGAAATTTTCTTAAAGGATGCACCTGTGAGAGATTCTGCTGAAGTTTTTGATGCTGTTTCTCAATATTTTGCTCGGAAGTTAAATAAGTCTTTAGAGGATTTTGTGGCACTTTTAAAAGCTCCTGTAAGTGAGAAAGAACAAGAAGAAGGTATGATTCCTTTTGCGGAAATAGCGATTAAGATTTTAAGGGGGTTGGGTGGTGCTTATGCGAGGTTTGCTGATGAGTTAGTAGAACATACCAATTATTGAAGACTTAGGAAAAGGAGTAATATTAGAAATGGTAGAAATACCAGGAGGTAGCTTTATGATGGGAGGTAATAGATATGACGATGAAAAACCAATCCATAAAGTAACGATACAACATAAGTTTTTAATGAGTAAATATCCTATAACTCAAGCTCAATATGAAGCGATAATGGGCAACAATCCGTCCTACTTCTCTAAAGCCGAAACAGCCTCCCTGTTAAAGGGAATCCCCCCTGCCCCCCTTGCTAAGGGGGGTTGGGGGGATAATCCAGTAGAGCAAGTATCTTATGACATGGCACAAGCATTTTGTCAAAAACTATCAGCCAAAACAGGAAAAGAATATAAACTACCAACAGAAGCCCAATGGGAATATGCGTGTAGGGCGGGAAGTACAACAGAATACTACTTTGGAGATGATGTAAATGAGCTAGAAGAGTATGCTTGGTATGGTGAAAACTCAAATAGTCAAACTCATCAAGTAGGAAAGAAAAAACCGAATAAATGGGGCTTATACGATATGGTAGGGAACGTATGGGAATGGTGCGAAGATAATTGGGAAGACAACTATAATAATCATCCAACTGACGGTAGTGCAGTCAAAAACAATTCAGATACATTCGTACTGCGGGGCGGTTCGTGGAACGACATCGATAATTACTGTCGCAGCGCCAACCGTTACGGGGGTAAGCGCGCGGGCAATAGCTACAACTACGGTTTTCGTATTATCTGTGTATGTCCGAGTACTACTGTGTAATACTTTATACTATGACCCTATTACCCTTTATCCTCAACCCTAAAAAAAGGGAAATTTCGCCTTTGGCGAGGCGATTTTTTTAGTCACCTGCCCCCAAATTTGTGGGATTAAGGTGACTTAATATTTAATAGATTTCTTACAGGCAGGATGCCTGTTTCACAGTTTTTTTAATGGCGATTGCCATTAAAATATTTTAAAAATAATTATTTAGTTATTAATTCTTTCTAAATTAAGGTAAGGTAAAATGTTGTTATTTTATAGTTAATTATTTTACAAAGTTATGGATATTAAAAGTTTAATTCGTGATATACCTGATTTTCCTAAAGAAGGAATCATTTTTAGAGACATCACTACCTTAATGAAAAATTCTCAAGGTTTAAATTATGTGATTGATGCCTTAGTTTCAAAGTCACAAGAATTAAATCAAATGCCCGAATATATAGTAGGTATTGAATCGAGAGGTTTTATTTTTGCCCCTGCTTTAGCCTATCATCTCAATGCTGGTTTTATTCCCGTACGAAAAAAAGGTAAATTACCCGCTTCTGTTCATAGTATTCAATATGACTTAGAATATGGACAAGATACCTTAGAAATTCATCAAGATGCGGTTAAAGAAGGTTCAAAAGTGATGGTAGTAGATGATGTAATTGCTACAGGAGGTACAGCTAAAGCTACTATGGATTTATTAAATAAAATTGGTTGTGATATAGTTGCTTTTGGTTTTGTGATCGAATTACTTGCTTTAAATGGTAGAGATAATTTACCTTCTGATGTTCCCATTTTGGCGATCGCCCAATATGATTAAAAAATCTTGTTTGCTAAAAAATATTGAAACCACTAATAAGCAATGAATGAAAATGTTATCTATACTTTAAAAAGGTTAATGCAGGGTATTTTAACCTTGTTTTTAGCTTCAGCATTGAGTTTTACCATTATTCAATTAGCACCGGGGGATTATCTGGATACTTTAAAACAAAATCCTACTATTTCTCCTGAAACTATTGAAGATTTAAAAATTCGTTTTGGTTTAGATAAATCCGCTTTATCTCAATATTGGTTATGGCTAAAGCAAGTTATTACTAGGTTTGATTTTGGAGAAAGTTTTATTTATGGGCGATCGGTTTCTTCTTTACTTTTAGAACGAGTTAGTGCAACTCTCTTATTAGCCATAACTTCTATTGTTATTACTTGGGCGATCGCCATTCCTTTAGGCATCATTAGTGCGGTAGAAGAAAATAAATTAATTGATAAAATATTAAGAGTATTAAGCTATTTAGGACAAGGATTTCCTAGTTTTATTACTGCTTTAATTTTATTAATTCTTGCTCAATATACTTCTCCTTTATTTCCTATCGGTGGCATGACTAGTATCAATCATAATCAATTAACTACTACTGGTAAAATTCTTGATATAGCATGGCATAGTATCTTACCAACTTTAGCCCTAAGTATTACCAGTTTTGCAGGATTACAAAGACTAACAAGAGGGCAATTATTAGATGTTTTAAAACAAGATTACATTCAAACTGCTAGGGCAAAAGGATTACCAGAGTATAAAGTATTATACGTTCATGCCTTACGAAATGCCATAAATCCTTTAATTACCTTACTCGGTTTTGAATTTGCCAGTTTACTAGGAGGTTCATTTATAGCTGAATATTTCTTTAATTGGCCTGGTTTAGGGCGATTAATTTTACAAGCTGTGCAAGTACAAGATTTATATTTAGTTATGGCTAGTTTAATGTTGGGGGCTGCCATGTTAATTATTGGTAATTTATTGGCTGATTTACTCTTAAAATTAATCGATCCTAGGATTAAATTAGATGATTTACAATAACTTACTCTCTGACAAATATGACCAAAAAAATTGGTAATTTAGGAGAAATGCTAGTCAAAAAATGGCTAGAAACTAAAAATATTTTAATTCTTCATCAAAATTGGCATTGTCGTTGGGGAGAACTTGATCTAATTGCCCAAGATAAAACCTCTCTAACTCTAGCTTTTATTGAAGTTAAAACTCGTCAAAAAAGTAACTGGGATAATAATGGTATTAATGCCATTACCGAAGCAAAACAAGCAAAAATTTGTCAAAGTGCGGAACTATTTTTAAGTGAATATCCTCATTTAGCCCAATTACCTTGTCGTTTTGATGTAGCTTTGGTGACTTATCATAAAACTCTTAGTATGTCTAAAAATATTGATTTCCCTGCCGTTATTGAACTTAACCAACCTATTTTTTATGAAAATTATCAATTAATGATTCAAAATTATATCTTTTGTGCCTTTGAACTTAATTAAGATACAACCCCCTAACCCCTTAAAAAGGGGGACTTT
>CAZWLZ010000028.1:0-17690 GCA_964634505.1 uncultured bacterium
GCCCTACCCTTGTTAAGGGGGGATATAAGAAAAAAACAACTTAATTCAAATTAATACCAAATATAGCTAATTCTTGTTGTAGTTTAATAGCTTGAGACGGTTCATATTTTCGATGTAAAATCAAAGCATTACGAAGCATTGGATAACTATCTTCAAACTGTCCATATTGGAATAATAATAAACCTAAATTTTGATAACTCCAAGCATATTCAGGATTTAATTTAATAGCAATTTCATAATTTTTTATCGCTTCTAATATTTGACCATTTGCTTTATAAGTTAACCCCAAATTATAATAAACAATTGCAAAATTAGGATCAATTGTAATTACTTTTTGATAAAGATTAATGGCTTTTTCATAATCTTTTAAAACTTGATATAAACTAGCAAAATTATTATAAGCACCTAATTTTAACTGCTCTAAAATGGGCTGATTGACTGCTTTTTGATAATGTTTAATTGCTTCATTAAAATCCTTTTTTTTAGTCAAAATATTAGCTAAATGAAAATGTAATTCAAATAAAACAGGCGGTTTTGCTAAATTAGATTTTAAGGCTTTTCTTAATAATTGAATCCCTTTTTTTGTTTCCCCTATATCAATATATAATGCTCCTAATTTACTACTAACATAAGTATCATTAGGATGAGAATTGAAATAAGTTTCCATCGCTTTTTTAGCTTGAAAAGTTTTATTTTTACTAATAATAATTTCTGGTTGATAACCATAATGTTTGATGGCAATTTTAGGTAAAGAAATAATTTGCCAATGACTTTCTACTTTCAATAATTCTGTAACGTGATCATCAATTAAAGCATGATAAGGACGACTAAATTGTATTTTAGGGTGATGACGAAATAAACGAGAAACAAGAGAATAAGGAGAAGAATTTGATCCTATTTCATGACGTAATAAATTAATAACTAAATTATCTTTTTGGGTAATTAACTTTTGAATTTCTGGTATTATATTTTGTTCTAAAATTTCATCGGCATCTAAGACTAAAACCCATTCAGAATTTACATATTTTAAGGCTTCATTTCTAGCAATAGCAAAGTTATTATCCCATTTATTATAATAAATTTTAGCGTCAAATTTTTCAGCTATTTTAACAGTATTATCCGTTGAACCTGTATCTACAATTATTATTTCATTGACCAAATTTTTAATACTTTCTAAACAATTTGATAAATTTTTTTCTTCATTTTTAACAATTAAACAACAGGAAATATTTGCCATTTTTACTAATATTTAATATGAATTTAGTCCATTGCTATATGATAAATTAAATTGAGTAAAATAAATGAAGATTCTGATGGAGAATAAGAATTAGTAATGAAATATTGCGGTTTAAGATCATAATTAAACTTGTTGTACCGTATAAGCACCATAAGTCTTCTTAAAAGTCACAAATTATTAAGAAATTTGCCAAAGATATTGACAGAACATTAGTAATACTTTTAAGATTAAGGGCATGAATAAAAATTCATTAAAAGAATTAAAGTAGCAAGTGTTGGAATAGTCCTAGTTAGATAGGTTTAGACCGCAATTGCGATAGAATTTAAGTTAGCCAACTCAAAGGCATTGTCAAGCCGTCCTCCGCTATGGCTAAAAGACGGGTTTCTACTCATTTCTCTTATGAAGGAGTAACGTGAGCACATATATGTATTCCGAAAATACTAAATTATTAGAGATAAATCCTATAGAGGATGTGGATGGTAATGTATATAGATCCATCAAAAAACCACTCGAATCAGTAATTAATACAGAAGGCTTCTCTGAGCTGTCAGCACAACACATAAGAGATTCTGTAATAATAACTGAGTTAAATGAAGTGGCAGATGGAGAGAATCCAATGGTGATAGCTGCCAATCTATATGGAAAACTTAGAGAAGGTGTACCTCAAATAAAAAAAGCTGCTATTTCTAGTAGAAAACTTGGCTCCCCGTTCATAGATATACTAGCAGAAGATTACATAAATCCAAACAAAAGCCTTCTGCAGAATATACCAGATAAACAAGATTTTACAGTTGCTGAATACGAGTATATTCAAGAATCCATTCTCCGAAACTCATTTAGCATGGTGTTACAACAACGAGGATGGGAGATTGATGATATAGATGTAATGCTGATATTGACAACTACCCCTATTAGATCAAATTTTCATGACCATATCAGTAGTAAGCTAGGAGTAAATAACGCTAAAACCTTAATAGTAGGAGTCCCTTTTGCTTGTGCATCTGGAGCATTAGCATTCAACTATTTAACATCTGGAAGACTTGATTGGTATATAAATAATGTTCTTTTACAAAAACAAAAAGAAACATTAACTCATCAAGAAGCAAATGTTGTGATTGTATCATCAGATGACATTTTTGGAATTCCTGGATACACTTGTAATCATACCACGCTACAATTATTTAGCTCTGGAACAACAGCAAGTGCGCTAACTTATTCCACAAACCCAACGGTAGGAGCAAATCTAGGTAGCTCATTGCTAAAAGCTAGAACCTTTGAAAAATTTTCATCTGCAATCCTATACCCTCTTACATTAGATGAAATGCACCAAATGCCATACCTAATTTGGAATGAAGATGTAGATGTAGAAATGAGGAATGCGGAAAAATTCAATAACTCAGTAATGCTACTCCCAAGGCCTGGAGTAATGCCTGACACTTCCGAATCAAATAAAATAGTAGTTACCTCAAAAACAGTTGGAGCATTTGGAAAACCAGCATCTGAAATTTTTATAGATATATTTACGGAGCATAAAAGATTATATCCAGATAAGACGACGCACTTATCCATACATCAACCTAGCGAAGCTATGATTAACTTTATCCAAAGAATGCTACAAAGAGCCGAATTAGATAAAGTGGTACAAATAGATGAAAGAACTACAATGGGAGGTAATACTTGTGGTAGTACAATAATCCAATCTCTTGGACGTATAGGATCAAAGATTAAAAGTGGTGATCATGTAATATCCCTAGGTATGGGAGGTATGGGGTGGACTACTGGCACAGTATTTCAGGTTAATTAGAGAATTTCAAGTGCGATCGCCAGTAGGTTGAGAAGATCACATTTCCAATGGCGATCGCCAAGTGTTAAGTTTTACCAATACACAAAATATCCAAATGGAAAATTAACTCATTAATATTATTTAAAACTAAATCCGCACCCGCTTTTTCTAATTGATGAATATAATGTTTTTGTAATGTTAAATCAGCAGAAATATGAGGAGGTAAAACACCAATTGCTAACCATTTTTTTTGAGGTAAAATTGCTTTTGCTTTAACAATAGTTATCATATCTGCAACTGTATCTCCCAAATATAAAATTGTATGAAAATCATCATTTTGATCCCTATTTTGTAAGGCTTCCACTGTTAAAAATAAACCGCTAGGATCAGGTTTACTTGGAGCATCTTCCATAGCAATTAAAATGGGATTATCTAAATTTAATCTTTTGTTTAATACATATTCTGCTGATTTACGTGTAGCACCACTAAAAAAACCCCATTTGATATTTTTATCAGTTAAAGATTGAAAAAAACTCTTTTCAACTAATAATTTTTCAGTAGTTATATAACCATTCCAATTATTAGGATTAGTGCCACGATAACGAGCTTGAAAAAAGTTAACAATTTCTTGATAATCAAGATTCATAACATCCCTACTTTTTCCTACAGATTCAAAATAACGATAAATCAATTCTTGGGAAGCCTCCCAATCATTATTCCAAATACCCTCTTCTTTTAAATTATCAATATCATTCATGGTTGGCACATAAGCATTATTAGTAAATTGTGTCACCGTATCGATTAAAGCCTTACGATAAGAAGTACTAACATCTCTAATCACACCATCAATATCAAAAATTGCGATCAAATTCATAATTTTTTTAGTTAATTTTAGTTAATTTGAAATTAAAACTGTTTTTATAGGTTATAATATTTCAATGTGAAAATTTATATAATATAAGGCAATTTGATTGGAGGTATATTTGGAGCCCAGATTTGTATTAAAAGTTGTTTGGTTAGATAAAAACGTGGCGATCGCCGTAGATCATATCATGAGTAAAGGCACAAGCCCTTTAACATCCTATTTCTTTTGGCCTAGAAATGATGCTTGGCAGCAACTGAAAGAAGAATTTGATTCAAAAACTTGGATTGAAGAAAAAGAAAAAATCGAAATCCTCAATCAAGCTACAGAGGTAATTAATTATTGGCAAGAACATGGAAAACATACAACTATGTTACAAGCCCAATCTAAATTTCCTGGTGTAACCTTTGCAGGTACAAATTAGATACAGTAGGAAATTAAATTCGCAATCAAGGGGTAATCATAACCCCTTTTTTTATTGGTTTCATAACAGATAAAAATCACTTTGTCAAGCATATATAGTAAATCGTTACAATTATCCTATGATTATGTCTCGCAAAGGCACAAAGGAGCAAAGGGTAGATTTTCATTCTTTTATTTGCCAACGTTAAATTTTTTAAATAGTTTAATGAAAACTTGATTATTCAAAAATAATGATTAATAATTAGTAATTAGTCAATGATTATGAGGTTACAGTGAAGAAATTATTATTATTTTGGTTAAAGAAATTTAACTTATTATCAAGGTATCTTCTGAAGAGTTTAAAAAAAAATGATTTCAGTGGTAAAAACTTTCAGAAATTAGGTTTATTTTTTGCTACATTAATTTTGATTTTGGGAAATAGTCAATTATTTATAGCCACTATTTTTAGTATTGCTATTATGTTTTTGGTGTATCAGTGGCCAGAATTAAATTGGACAAAATATTGGTTGCAATATGTTAATTTATTACAAAATTCCCAAAAGAGGTTAATTATTTCGGTTAGTAGTGGGGGCGTTATTGCGGTAACGACTTATCTAACTGCAGTAATTTGGGTAACTTCAGAAAATCGTTGGTTAGCCACAGGGGCAATTTTACAGGGTTTAATTAGTGTGATTACTTTGGGGTTATTGGGATGGCAATTTTTTGGCTCAAAAATATTATCAAATCACTCAAAATTAGATCAATATCTTGATAATTTAGCTTCTAATTCTACTTTAAAGCGTTTAATTGCTGTTCGTTATTTAGGTAATTTAATTAATAATAATAGTCTTAATTCTAACGATCTAAAATATGTACAAGATTATTTTCAAATAATGCTTAAGATTGAGTCTGAACCTATTATTAGAGAGCATTTAAAAGCTATTTTATCTAATGATAATTATCCTCAATTATTAAAAGAAACTTCTTTTTTTAGTCAAGAAAATCAGCCTTTAAATATTCTTCTTAGAACTAAAGTTTTAAAGAATATTTATGATTAAAATAAATTAGATTATTTTTGATAATTTTTGATTCTATAGCCAATATCTTTGCGGTAATACATTTTTTCAAAATTAATTTTACTCACCGCTTGATATACTTTGGCGATCGCCAAATCAACATTATCTCCTATAGCTGTAACCCCCAAAACTCGTCCTCCATCAGTCAAAATTTGATTGTTTTCAATTTTTGTCCCTGCGTGGAATACAATTGAACCAATAGCCTCTGCTTGATCAATACCCGTAATAACTTTCCCTTTTTCGTAACTATCAGGATAACCTCCTGAAGCCATAACCACACACATAGCAACTCCTTTTCGCCATTCAAGAGGAGGAAAATCTGCTAATTTTTGATTAAGACAAGCCCATAATAATTCATCTAAAGGGTTTTGTAACATGGCTAAAACTGCTTGGGTTTCAGGATCACCAAAACGACAATTATATTCCAAAACTTGAATTTCACCGTCTGGAGTAATCATCAAACCAGCGTAAATAACCCCAATATAATTAATACCTCGTTGCTGTAAAACCTTTAAAGTAGGTTGTAAAATTTCCCGATCAATTTTTGCTTGTAAATGATCATCAATAAGAGGAGTCGGTGCATAAGCACCCATTCCTCCCGTATTTGCCCCCCTATCGCCTTCTCCTACCTGTTTATGATCTTGAGCTGGTATTAAAGAACGAATAGTGATACCATCAGTTAAAGCTAAAATGGAGACTTCCTGTCCTTCAATGTAATCTTCCACTACTACAGTCGTAAAGTTTTGAGAAAATAAAGTTTCAATGCCAGTTAACGCTTCCGATAAAGTCTTAGCCACGATAACGCCCTTACCCCCAGCCAAAGCATCCGCTTTAAGTACAATAGGTGCACCCTTTTCCTTAATATAAATTTGGGCTAAATTAAGATCGGTAAAAGTAGCCGATTTTGCGGTAGGAATATTACCCTCAAGCATTAAAGCCTTAGCATAAGACTTACTAGACTCAATTTGAGCCCCTTGTTGAGTAGGGCCAAACACCTTAATATTTTTACCCTGTAAATAATCTGTTATGCCCTCAGATAAAGGCAATTCAGGCCCTACTACCACAAAATCAATCTCATTCTCCTCAACTGCTTTGGCGATCGCCAAAAAATCATCAACAGAAATAGGCAAATTAACGGAATTAAGAGTTAATTGAGTTCCTCCATTACCCGGAATACAAAAAACTTTATCAACACCAGCACACTGTAATAAACACCAAACTAGAGCATTTTCTCTGCCCCCATTGCCAACAACTAAAACTTTCACAATGATTAATTATTTGATAAAGTGAACAATAAAATTTAAACAAAAGATAGTTTTTGTAAGAAACTTTTTTAAGAAAAAAGAGCATTACTCATGTTTTAATTGTCAATCGATCAATATAAATTGTCAAGGTAAAAAAATTTTTAAGTAAAAAAAATCAAAATAGATGATAGAGTGAAAAAATATAGCAATATAATCTTAAAGTTTAGGCAAAATATTAGTTATAATTTCAAACAGTTAAATTAATTATCGATTAGACGAAGTTCTATGATCTTATCGTCAGACACATTCACAAGTATAGCCAAAGATTTATCCCGTTCAAAAGAAGCACAAAGAGCTAAAAAATTAGTTTTTTATGTAAGTCAGAGATATTGGGAAAATGATATTAATGTCGTTGAAAGTAGTAATTGGGAAGAGTTGCTAAAAACTTTGTATGAAAATAATCCTACCATCGATGATTTAAAAGCACTTTTATATCATGCTGTTAATACATTAAATCGGAAAGAAGTTTATGTTAAAATTGCTAGATATATTCTTAAAAGAATGTCTGAATTGTACGTTGATTCTGGTTATTCTAAAGAGGACGAGGATAATGAAAGTAACGTAAATCAATTTGATCATGAGTTAATCGATAGGATTGTAGAAAGATTAAATTACCATGAAGAATCTCCACGCATGAAAAAACTCATATTTGCTGCTTGTAAGCAATATTGGGAAAATGATATTAATGTCATTGAAATGTATGATATGAGAGAACTGTTACTGGAAATACGTCAACTATATTCTAATCCCAAAAAATTGAAGAAAGCATTAGATAACATTGTAGCTACCATTAATCGACAAAATTTTTATTCTTTTATCGCTGATACCATTGTAGCTGAATTGGCTTTTCTTTATAAATATGAGCCACCTTCAAGTAATGCCGATAGTGACAACGAAGAAGAACAAGAGGAAACAAGATTAATTTTAGGTAGCAATGTAAAAAAATCTCAAAATACCGTAACTTCTCAAAATATTAGTAAAGAAACACAAATAAGTAGTGATTTTACTCCTCAAATTCCCCCCCCATCTAAAAAATTAGATAATTCTACTGACATGTCTGATACTACAACAGTAAGGAGGATAGTACATAATAATACAAAAGCAGATAATATCACTGTAGATAAGACTATAATAGACAATACGAATATTCCAGAAGCACAAATTATTCCTTGGTTAAAAGTAGATAATTTATTTGATTTAAAACAAGAAATAATGCAATATACCAATCCTTTAAGAGCTAAAATTATGCTTTTTTATGCTATTTATCAAATTAGTCCTTTAGAACAACATTGGTCAATTGTGCGGACTTGTACATTAGATGATTTATTAATCAGAATGTTTCAGCATTATGGCAAAAATATTCAACAAATAGAATCTCATTTAAACGAAATAGCAAAATTAAGAATTGAAGGACTAGAACCAGATGATAATCTTCAAGCAGTAAGTGCTATCGTAGAAGCTATTAAGCGTTTTTATAAAAAAAGATAAATTAAAATAATGCGAGTATCAATGAAAAATGGAAGTAAATGAATTAATTGACAAGTTTACTGCTGGAGAACATAAATTTCCCAAAGCTATGTTAGCTGGGGTAGATTTAGTTTGTGCAGATTTAATTGGGATCGTATTAACAGAAGCTAATTTACAAAAAGCTAATTTAACTTTTAGTTATTTAAGTCGAGCAAATTTAACTCGTGCCAATTTAGTAGAAACTAATCTTAGTGGTGCAAATTTAAATCAATCAACTTTAACGGGGGCAAATTTACATCGTGCGGAATTACATGGCACGGTTTTGCAAAAATCTGATATGAGGGGAGTACAATTAACTTTAGCAAATTTATTAGATGCTAATTTAATTGAAGTTGATTTAAGATATGCTGATTTGAGTAGTGCTAATTTAAAAGGTGCGTGTATGCGTGGTGTGAATATGCGTTTGGAAAATAGATCCAATCCTGTTAATTTAAAGGGTGCTAATTTAGATAAAGCAGATTTAAAAAATGCTGATTTGCAAGGGGTTGATTTAAAGGGTGCAAGTTTAGTAGGGGCAAATTTAAAAGAGGCGAATCTTCGTCATGCTGATTTAACGGGATGTGATTTAACTCAAGCTAATCTGAAAGGTGCTTTTTTGACAGAAACTATTTTAGTTGGCACAAAATTAATTGGTGCTAATTTGTCTAATACTAAAATGGAAAGAGCTAAAATTATGGATGCTGATTTAACGATGGTTAATATGGAAAATGCTATTTTGCCTGATGCTAAATTTTTACGCTCTAATTTGATTCAAGCTAATCTGGCTTTTGCTCGATTAAATAGAGCTGATTTTAGTCGTGCTAATCTTTTTGGGGCAATTTTGCGTAATGCTTCTTTGATGGAAACTTTTTTCGCTCGAACTAATCTTTCTTCTTCTGATATGAGTAATGCTAATCTTATTGGTGCTGATTTAAGTAGTGCAAATTTATCTGGGGTTAATTTAGAAGGTGCTATTATGCCAGATGGGCAAGTTTATCATTAATTGATAATTAAAATTATGTTGCTATTTTCTGGTAATCTTTGCGTCTTTGACAAGACAAACTCTTCTCTTTTCTCTTCTTAATCAACGTTGTTTTCCTACTTTAAAAATAATTAAATATGATTAAAGATGCTCGAATTTATCAAATTATTTTTCTCTCAATTTTTTTATTTTTGGGTGTAATAAATCGTGATTGGAGTTTAAATTTTATTGATATTGGGCTTCTTTTTTTTACCTGTTTTGTTACTCAAATATTTTTATCATCCTTCCGCACCATATTTTGGGTAAAAAGTCAAGAGTTAATAAATATTAATAATAATCAAAATTTGATCGCCAAAATTAAAAACAAGTTAGATTTTTCCTCTGGTTTAAGTGCCATCATTTCGGCTTTAGGATTAAGTTTATTATTCAGATCAAATGATTCTTTAATGATTGTATTAGCTGGGTTTTTGGCGATCGCCAGTAAATTTTTATTTAGTTACAATGGGAAGCATTTTTTTAATCCCGCTAATTTTGGCATTATCATCATTTTAATGATCAATAAGGGATGGGTTTCTGTGGGACAATGGGGGGAAGATTGGTTATATTTATTTTTATTTTTGGCTACAGGTTTAACGGTTTTAAATAAAGTCGGGCGTTGGGAAACTAGCTTAGTATTTTTAGCCACCTATTTTAGTTTATTTGGTATTTATGATTATTGGTTGGGTTGGGATTTTGATGTGTGGCAACATCAATTAATGAATGGTGGTTTATTAGTTTTTGCCTTTTTTATGTTGAGCGATCCTCGTTCCATTCCTAATGCTAAAATCAGTCGTATCATTTGGGCTTTTTTAATCGCTATTTTAGCTTTTATTTGGCGATCGCAATTTTATATTGAAAATGCTATTTTTTGGTCATTATTTATCCTATCTCCTACCACTATCTTATTTGATTATTTTTTTCCAAACAAAAATTTTGAATGGCCTATAGATAGTACTAATCTTGATTCTTAGATTAACAAAAACTTGATAATCATTATTTCACAACTTGATACTTGTAATTTATTTCACAATAAGCCCAATATATCATATAGCAATTTTAAATAGGTTATGTCAATTTTTGAAGTTCTTTGCTTAGGTAGGGTTAAGTCCGATCAAGCTTAACCCTACCCCGTAATGGGGTAAAAATGGAGTAAGGATGACCCATGAAGGCTGCAACCATGAGCTGAATCAATGCAATTCTTCATTGTTTCAGCCGATTCTAAAATTAAAAAATTTCGATTAATAGCTATGGTATGATGTGCTACGAAGTTATTATAATTCCAAAAATAATGAAAAAATTAGGTATTATCGCACCAGTTATCCTTAGTTTATTGACTATGGCGATCGCCACTAAAACCAACGCAGTAACAGAAATTAATCCTATCCCAGAAGGCTTTGAAGTGACAACAGGCAATTGTTACGTTCAATTCAACAATTCGGGAAAGTTGCTTTATACAGCCGAAAAATGCAATGCCAGTCAAGTGAATGAGGCGAAAAAAGCCGCTGAAAGTTATGTCAAAGAACAGAACGGTTCTGGTTCTGAGCATATGAATAATAGTAATTCTCGTACTCCCATCATTAATACTCGTTCAGACGGAAAATATGATGTAAATATGCCTAGTGGCTGTGTTGTTCTATTTAACAATGCTGGAGGATTAATTCAAAAAGGTAGTTCTTGTAGTAATAGTGATGTAAAACAGGCGAAAGATGCTATCAACTCTTATCTAAGAGAGCAAAATGATAATGATTCTGAAAATATGAATGAAGATTCTCGTGAAGAACGTAGCAGATCAGGTCCAGAATACGTTGAAGTAACAGGAGTAGCCAACAATGATCTTGGAGCATCAGAGCAACCAGCCTTAGGATCAAAATTTGTTGCCCGAAAAATCCGCAACGGAACAGTTTTGCGTAATTTGGGTTGTTCAAAGCATGGTGGTGAAATGTGGTGTCAAGTTGAACTCAGAGATAATCCAACTTGGAAAGGATGGGTTCGTCAGATGTGGTTACGAGAATACTAATTCTCAAGGTTAAGGATTGAGAATACGGAAAAATTAGATAATTAAGAAAAATTGATCCCCTTGACTCCCTTAAAAAGAGTGAATAAGACTTAGTAGTATTTAATTTAGCTTATTTATTGTAAGTTGGGTTGTAGCATAAAACCCAATAAAACCTTTATTGGTATTAGGTTTCACTATTGCTAATCCAAACTATGAAAAGTTCATTTTTTGACCATTTGCAATATAGCATAAAATTATAACTTATAATAAAATAGCAAAATATTTTGATAAAATCTTAAATAATGGTTGTAGAAAATATTATTGATTATCCATCTTTGACTTTAGAATTAGCCAAAGACTATCAATTAATTGATTTTGAATTAGGAAAAGTTTTATATTCTTCCGATGTTTTTTCTGAATTTTTATATTTAATTGATCAAGGAAGTGTTAGAATACTCAGTTTTGATCCAATTCGTAAAAGACAAGTTTCTTCGGCCATCTTAAATAAAGGTAATGTTGTTGGAGGTGAATCTTTATTAGACAAATCTTTTTTTCCTTATCAAATTTCAGCTAAAACAGCAGGAAAATTAATCAAAATACCTTTATCCGAATTAAACACAATTTTTATAAAATATCCCTTATTAAAAGAAATTTGGCTTAAAGATATATCGCAACAACAACTATTAATTTTCTTCAAAACTTTAACACAATTAAGAACACTAACAACACAAGAATTAGAAAAAATTGTCCCCTATTTTCAACAGCAACTAATTACATCAGAAACTTATTTAACTACTCAAACATCTTCTGACATCGCTAGATATTGGTTATATTCCGGGCAAATAGAATCTGATAAAGACTCTGTTTCAATCCCAAATCAAGGAGATTCTTGGAGTTATCAAAATAATAATATTTTAAATCTAAAAACTACAACAAACGTACTTTTATATTACATCACTAAAGACAATTGGCAAATCGTAGTTAATCTCATACCTGAATTAAACAATATATTTCAAGAAAAATCCCTAAGTGATATTGATCAAAATAACACCCCAGTTAACTTGGCATCAGAAAAAATCAATACCCCGATCATCATTACAAAACAAAAAGAATCTCCCCAAAAATTATCCCTATCAGAATCTAAAAAAGAAGAATCTATTGAAATTGATTTTCCTAAACCCTTAAAAAAAGTCCGTTGGTTATGGGAAAATTATCCTTTTATTGAACAACAAAGTTCATCTGATTGTGGGGCAGCTTGTTTAGCTATGATTAGCGAATATTGGGGTAAAAACTTAAATTTAAACTTTTTGAGGAATTTATTAAAAGTTGGCCGTTCTGGCTCTTCCTTAAAGAATTTAGCCAAAGGTGCTGAAAGTTTAGGATACTTAGCATCCCCTGTTAGGGCTGATTTTCAAAGTATGGCTAAAGAAAAAAACCCTTGGATTGCTCACTGGAAAGGAGATCATTATATAGTTGTTTATAAAGTTAAAGGCCATAATTTAATTGTAGCCGATCCAGCTCAGGGTAAAAAAACTATTTCTAAAGAAGAATTTATTTATAATTGGAGTAGCCATGCCCTTATTCTCGAACCTACAGAGAAGTTAAAAGAGGTTGAAAGTGCAAAACCTTCTTTAAGTAAATTTATTGGCGCTCTTACTCGGTATCAATCTTTAGGTGTACAAATTATTTTTGTCTCTATTTTAATTCAACTGTTAGGATTGATTACGCCTTTATTTACTCAAATTATTTTCGATCAGGTGGTTGTCAATAAAAGTCAAATTACTCTTAATGTCTTTATTATTGGGGCTATTTTGTGTGGATTTTGGCAAATTAGTTTATCGGGTGTTAGGCAATATTTATTAAGTTATTTGTCTAATCGTCTTAATTTAACTATGATTAGTGCTTTTATTAAACATACTTTAAGTCTTCCGTTAAAATTTTTTGAATTGCGTAGAGTCGGTGATATTTTAACCAGAGTTAGTGAAAATCAGAAAATTCAATCATTTTTGGTTAAACAAGTTTTATTAGCTTGGTTAGATTTTTTAACTGGTTTTATTTATTTAGGATTAATGTTGTATTACAATTGGCAACTTACTTTATTAATTTTAGGTTTAATTCCGCCAATTATTCTTTTAACTTTATTAGCTACGCCATTTTTACGCAAAATATCTAAAGAGATTTTTAATACTTCAGCCGAACAAAGTTCTTCTTTAGTTGAGATACTTAATGGTATTGCTACTGTTAAATCAACGGCAGTTGAACAAGATTTAAGATGGCGTTGGGAGGAAACTTTAACTAACCAATTAAATACTCAATTTACAGGGCAGAAATTTGCGATTAAATTAGAGTTTGCTAGTGGTTTGATTAATTCGATAGGTAGTCTAGTTATTCTTTGGTTTGGTGCGAGTTTAGTGATTCAAGATCAGTTAACTATTGGGCAATTAGTCGCTTTTAACATGATGAAAGGCTTTGTTATAAGTCCAGCTATTTCTTTGGTAAATCTTTGGGATGAATTACAACAAGTTTTAATTTCTGTAGAAAAATTAAATGATGTCTTTGATTATAAACCAGAAGAAATACCAGGGCAGCCTTTATTAAAATTACCTGTTTTACAAGGAAATATCAAATTAGAAAATGTTACTTTTCGTTATGAGGAAGATGGAGAAAAAAATACCTTAGAAAATATTTGTTTAGATATAAAACATGGTCAAACGATTGCAATAGTAGGTCGTAGTGGCTCTGGTAAAAGTACTTTAATTAAACTCTTAGAAGGTTTATATCAACCAATCAGAGGAAAAATATTGTTTGATGGCCATGATATTGCTCATATTTCTCCTCATTCTTTGAGATCGCAACTTGGGGTTGTGCCTCAGGAATGTTTTTTATTTTCGGGGACAATTTTAGATAATATTACTCTTTATCGTCCTGAATTTTCTTTAGAAGAAGTAACAAAGGTAGCGAAACTAGCGGAAGCTCATGGTTTTATTCAGTCTATGCCTTTGGGTTATAACACTAAAGTAGGTGAAAGAGGAGCTAATTTGTCAGGTGGGCAAAGACAACGGGTGGCGATCGCCAGAGCATTATTAGGCGAACCACCAGTATTAATTTTAGATGAAGCGACAAGTTCCTTAGATACGGAATCTGAACGTCGTTTTCAACAGAATTTAGCAATTTTAGCTCGTAATCGCACTATGATTATTATTGCTCATCGTCTTTCTACCGTTAAAAATGCAGATTTAATTATCGTTTTAGATCAAGGGGTAATTTTAGAACAAGGAAATCATCAACAATTAATTGAGAAAAAAGGTTTATATTATAATCTAGCTCAACAACAATTAGATATTTAGATTTGGTAATAATTATTAAATTATTTGAAAAAAAGTAATAAAAATAACATTCAATTATAAAATAATAGTTAGTATATAAATAGGTTTTTAACCTTGATTCAATAATTTAGTACAAAACTAATAATAAGAGATTTTTATGGAAGCTAGTGGCCCGTCTGGTAAGAGTTTAAATTCGACTAAAAAATATTTGGTCGAAATGGCAGGATTGGCGATCGCCATGATCACGCTGATAGCACCGATTATAACGATTGCCCATTTTTCCAAAATTCAAAATACAGACATAAGATTAGTTAAAGACTACACATTTACTAATCAAAATCAAGAAAAATAGAAAAATTAGGACAATTTGATCCCCCTAACCCCCTTGCTAAGGGGGAATATAAACAAAAATAATGTCCTAACAAACTTATTTTTTCTGATAAATAAAATAAAAAAAATTGTAAAATATCTTGCGTTAAGTGACAGCGTGAGATATTTTTACTTATGGTTGTAATAACCTTATCAATCAAAAATAGATTAAATAATAAAAATTAACTATGGACTTATCTAAAATTCCAGCTCAACCAAAACCCGGTATTGTCAATGTTTTAATTGAGATTGTTGGTGGCAGTAAAAATAAATATGAATTTGACAAGGATTTGAATGCTTTTTGTTTAGACAGAGTTTTATATTCCTCCGTTAAATATCCTTATGATTATGGCTTTATTCCTAACACCCTAGCCGATGATGGCGATCCGCTTGATGGTATTGTCTTAATGGACGAACCTACATTCCCCGGTTGTGTTATTGCTGCTCGTCCTATTGGTATGTTACAAATGATTGATGGTGGAGATCGGGATGAAAAAATACTTTGTGTACCTGATAAAGACCCCCGTTATGCTAATGTGGTATCACTAAAAGATATTGCTCCTCATCGTTTAGATGAAATTGCTGAATTTTTCCGCAGTTATAAAAATTTAGAGAAAAAAGTTACTGAAATTCTTGGCTGGAAAGACGTAAATGAAGTCGCACCTCTAATTACAGAATGTGTCAATGCCTATAAAAAATAGAGCGTTGCTGATAATTTTCTAAAAATAAGCCTGGAAATGAATTTCAGGCTTAAAGCTAAAACCCGTTTCAACGTAAAATTCATATATAGTAATCTAAAGATTATTTAAGCTTTAAGAGTGAACTCTAGTTCACGGGGTTTTTGGGTTTCGTGCCTTAACCTAACCTACAATATAAAGCTCATTGTGATATTGAGCAAATGCTTTAGAATCAGGTCGAAAATATTTACAATTTGTTGCTTGATTAGAATTTTCAGTAATTTTTAAAAATTTACAGAATATCCCTCCAGCACTATACGAAGATGTGTTAATAGCATGGTATCTACATAAAAAACAGTTTTTGATTTTAATCCCTTTTTTGTAACAGTCAACAATTAGATGTTTGTAAAGAACATTTCCTTGATAGCTAATCGTAAAATCACTGCAATTGTTAGGAAGACTTAGATTCTCAATATGTAAAATATTGCTTTGATTAAGCATTTCTAGTTGTTGTATTGATTTTCTAGTTAATATACTTCTCCCGTTTTTATAAACAATAAAAACATTGTATAAAATGTCTTCTTTTGCATAAGGAACTATCCCCTGATAGCATTGCCCTTTACACCATCTTTTAGTGTAAGTCTTCCTAAAGTTAAAAAATCTAATTTTTTCAGATTCTGTTAATATACAAGATTCAATAATTGGAATATCTTCTTCAGAGTCAACTTTAAATTCTATAATTCGATAACCTGATTCTATCTTTATTGTCTCAGATTTGTGCGTAACATAAATTTCAAAAAATAGCTTATCCCCATTTATTGCTTCTAGTAAAACATCAGGAATAAATTGACTTTCTCTTGTTTCTAAATACACTTTTTTAAAAAAATCAGTTAAGTTAAATTCACATAATTCAGAATCTAATTGACACTCTGTTAAAAATTCTTCTCTATAAAAATTACAAATTCTTTCCATCAAAATTTTAATTTTAAATGCCGTATTCTTGTTCAAACAATTTTGGTATGTCTCATAGAATTTTATCTTTGCAAGTTTATGTAAGTAAGTCTCTGGGGAACAATTATCTTTGATAATTACTTTGTGTCGAAAGTGTTTAACTCTTTTTGCTCCCAAAACTGCAACCATTTCACAGTCACAACTTAGACAAGTAAATTTATCTAATTTAGATTCATTTTCTCTAAATAAGTTATTAATATTAACTATCATTTCTTGGGAATTATATGCAAATTTATATTTAATCATCTTTAAAATTACAAAAAATAAATTTTGTGCTAATAGCTAAAACCCTTTTTAACGGGTAAAAATTCGATCATAATTACTGTATTATTTTGCACTAATTTTAAGAGTTCCACTTATTTTTTCCATTCTATATGACCATTAATATTATTTTTTTCAAACACGTCTAATATTTCGGAACAAAAAGATGTTGTTTCAATATCTTCGAGCGATTTCGCCATTTCATATAGTCTGATAAACATTTTTTTTCCTGTTTCTGTTTGTTGATAATTTTTTTTCCTAAAATTATGTATTGAACATAAAGTTTGACCATTTTCAATAGTAGCTTTTCCCCCTTTATCTTTTGGTTTAATATGATCAACGTGCAATTCTACTCCTTCATTTTTTCCAGCACCACATATTACGCATCTATAACCGTCTCTTTGTAAAATTTCCTGTTTTTGTTGTTCTGTAAAATTTTCTAATTCTCTTTTTTGAATTAAATCTTGATCATATTGATAAACGCCTTTTTTTACTTTAATTAGTAACCCCTGTTGATGAAATTTTCTGATTTGTCGATCGGGATCTCGAAATTTTTTACCTGTTCTTTTTTCATATTCTGCTATAGCCCAATCGACCACTTCAGGGTGCGAAATATCTTTTTTTGGATTATTTTTAAAATATTCCATTATTATTTCTGCTTGTGTATTTTTACTCATAAAATTTTCTTAAAAGAATAAAGAACCCACCTCATTTAGAATTCGGTTTTTGGCTAATTCACAATATTGACTATCAATTTCCACTCCAACACTTCTTCTTTTTGTGTTTTCTGCCACAATTAATGTAGTTCCACTTCCGGTAAAAGGATCGAAAACAAGATCATTTTCATAACTAAATAATT
>CAZWLZ010000029.1:0-17681 GCA_964634505.1 uncultured bacterium
TTCTTGTTCTCCAGCAAATAAATACGTACCAGGTACAGAAGTATTTTGAAAACGATTAATGCGAATTAAATCATCATTAGCTTCAACTGCCACTTTAAAAGCAAATCCTTCCTCCACAAAAACTGGATAATTGTTACGGATATTTTGACTTTCTCCAGATCCAGCAAATAAATAAGTACCAAGGCGATCGCCATTTTGAAAACGGTAAAAAGGCTTATTTAACAAAGAATCAGTAGTTTTATTA
Source organism: uncultured bacterium (assembly GCA_964634505.1). Classification (GTDB taxonomy): domain Bacteria; phylum Cyanobacteriota; class Cyanobacteriia; order Cyanobacteriales; family Cyanobacteriaceae; genus CAZWLZ01. The sequence continues at coordinate 245 of CAZWLZ010000029.1, forward strand.
TCAACGGGAAAAGTCTGCCATTTAAGATCATATTTAGTACCACTATTGTCTCCATAAATTCGGATAAAATGAAGACCAAAGTCAAAAAGCTCAAAACTCATTGATTTGTCGTCAGAAATATTTTGATAGTTTCGTATTAATGCTCCACTTTGATCGTAAATGGCTAAATTGACATTTTTATCGTTATCAATGAGATCTAAATCAACGGTTAACTTTTGTGATTTTTCTTCTACTTCAATAGTGTACCAATCATCATCTCCTTGAACAGCGACTCCTTCCATATTGCTCAACCATTTTTCCGCATCATTGGCAATAAAATAAGAAGTTTCTTTCGTATTATTTTGACCATTCATTTCGTAAGAATCGTCCAAAGGAGTAGAAACTTGGATATTTTCTTTAAAAATAAAACCACTGCCTTTCCCTGATGAATCAAACACTTGAGCTTCAAATTTATAAATTCCTTCTCCCTTAAAAGCATATTCTTCGGGGGAGAATATCATAGGGTTGCCTTTAGCCCAAGAATTAGCTTGATCCCAAGGAGTGAATTGAGTGCCATTTTTCAAGTCTATTAATTGTCCATCAGTACCATAAATACGATAATCAATATAGCCTATATCATTCCATCCATCGGAATCTGAAGCCCAAATTTGATCAAAAGATAAAGGTTGATCAGCCCACACAAAAGAGGGAAAATCATAAATAAGAAGATCAGTAGTAGATACGTCAGTAGGAAGCACTTGAATTGATTGTTTAATAATACTATCCTCACTTTGTATGGTTTGGCCTCTAGAATCAAATACTTGAGCATAAAAAGTATATAATCCTGGACCACTGGTAGCATATTCTGCTGGTGCAAAACTAATATCATTACCTTTAGCCCATTTTGTTGAGTAATCATTATATGGATAATAAGTTTCTGGATAATATGGCTTATAGTTAACAGGATCATCTTCCCAAGGACTAAATTCAATACTATCTTTAAGGTCTATAAGATTGCCTTGTGGATCTTCCACCCAATAATCAACGATACTGATATCCCCCCAACCATCAGGATCACTTGCCCAAATTTGCTTAATAGTTAAATTTTGATCTGCTTTAACTGATTCTGGTATCTCATATACGATTAAGTTGCTAGGGGGCAAATTGTCTTTAATTGTAATGGTTTGGCTATATATTTCTCCTTTTAATCCCGCTCGATCTTCTGCCTGAGCTTTGAAAGTATAAGTTCCAACCTTAATATCACCCATATCTATAGAAGGATAAATTATTGTAGTTGTTTCATCTATAATAGTAGGTTCTTTAGCAACACTTAAATTATAAGTTCCATCGGGGTTACCATAATCAGAAAAATACATGGAAAAACCTGAAACACTTGCCCAAATAGGATTTTTACTGAAAGGAGTAAATTCATCAACGTCATGGGTTATTAAATTAAAACGAGTACCTTCAGAATTCTCTAACCAAAATTCAACGGAGAATAAGTCATTCCACCCATTACGATCACCTGCCCAAATTTGTTTGACAGCTAAACCATTTTTGCCATGTACTTCTGAAGGCAAACCATAAATTAAGAGATTACTAGGTTTTTCAAGAGTTGTAGATATTCCACCAGGAGATGTTAAAGACAAGGAAGTAGAAGCAGGTAAATCGAAAAATTGAATATTGTCAACCGCTTTCTTAAGTTGTTCTAAGGTAACATAAGCAATTCTTCCATAAGCTCCTTTAAATTTACCACTAATAATTTTCCCCTCAGAATCTAAGGACTCGACTTCCTGATTCCAAGGATTAAATAATTCAAACAGTTTTTTATTCTCATCATAGCCTCTAACACTATAACCATGATTTCCGACTAATCCTGTTTCAGCAATAAGAGTTTTATCCTTCCCTTTACTTAAACCTTTTGTGCTAACGTAGGTAGGTCGGTTTTGCTTAAATAATTCTATTATTTTACTATCAGAAAGTTCAGAAAGTTGCCAAGATGTCCCCGATTTACCATAAAAATCTTTCATTACTCCCGAAAAATTTCCAGAACGAATAGTTGAGTAAGCATTTTTACCGAGAGCATATGGTGTGATATTTTCAGTTTTTGGATCATTGTCATTTACGGGACCGGCTAAATCTTTTTCACTATTTCTGATGGCATAACCTTTTTCAATTAATGCAACCCATCCTTCTACATCTTTATAAAGATACTTCGTATTTGTGAAATCATAAGATTCGTATTGGTTATATCCTGCAAATACGTCTAACCCTGAAGGCCAATAACCTCCTCCGGATGGTTCAGCTTGTTTAGGAAGTTGACCATCAATTTCAAAAGAGACACCTGAATCAATTGTTACATCATAATTACCATCATTTCTTTTCTTGATGATTGCATATATTTTATAGGGATCATGTTCTGCTATTTCCGCCAAGGTAGCCATTAGATAACAGTCTGCAAGAGAACCTTGTTGCACATCTCGAAAATCGATAAAATTTCGGATATTTAAACCAGTGGTAAAGTCTAAACTATTACCATCGACAAATAATCCACCAGTAAAGGTTTGATAAGAAGCTGTATCGGTAAGATCACTGAATGTGGGGTTAGTTTTAGCTGACATAATTTTATTCTCCTCTTTATTGATCATAAATAGTTTTAAGCATTTACCTAGGATAAGCTAAGGAAAACATCTAACTTTTAAGAGAGGAAATAGGCAAAGATATATCTATACTATGGGAAAATATTTAGCAAATATTTAGTAAATTTTTATAACGAAATAGAAAGTCAAAATGCTTCTTAGTTTATTCTGTATTTTTTTTAGTGTCTAATTATGATATTAACTCAGTTATATTGCAAATCTAAATAAATATAATAAAACTTTAACGATTGTAATAGTACGCAATAAACAACTAAAATATTGTTTGAAAGAAATTTTTCAAAACAAAAATACCAGTTTTTCGATAACTTTTCAATCATTTATGATCTAGTTACCGTATCAATAAGGTTAATTTTAGAATGAAATAAAAAATTTTGTGTATAGTACTACGTTTTCAAGTTAGGACATTAGCTTAAAGCTTATTCCCACCTTTTTAAGGGGGGTTAGGGGGGATCTAAAATGTCCTAATATAACTTGGTACTGCTATATATTCTGAAGCGAAGCATAATAAAAATAAAAATGATATTGATTATGATCAGAAAAATAAGCTTATTATTTATCAGTAATTTTTTATTATTTTCTTTAATTTTTCAACCAATAGCATTAGCAAATAATATTAATGAAATCAATGGTGCTCAAATATTTGAGTTAAATTGTGCAGGATGTCACCCCAAAGGTTCTAATATTATTAGAAGAGGCAAAAATTTAAAACAAAAAACTTTAATAAAAAATGGATTTGATTCAGTCAAAAGTATCAATTATTTAATTGCTAATGGTAAAAATAACATGTCAGCATTTAAAGATCGTTTAACTGAACAAGAAATTAATGAAGTTGCCAATTATGTTTTAATTCAAGCTAAAAATAACTGGAAATAATTTAATATTATCTATTAAGAATTAATCAAAAAAATGGAAAATATAAACACTCCAATAGGAGTAACAAGTATAACCCTATTAAGTTTAATCGTTTATTTTATAACTATAATTAATGTAGGAAAAGCTAGATATAAATATAAAATTGATCCTCCAGCAATGACAGGCGATCCTAATTTTGAAAGAGCAGTAAGAGTTCAACAAAATATGTTAGAACAATTAGTTTTTTTCTTGCCTTTATTATGGTTATTTGCCTATAATATTAGTCAATTAATAGCAACAATTATCGGCATATTTTGGGTAGTAGGACGCATTTTATATTCTTTAGGTTACTCTCAAAAAGCCGAAAATAGAGGACTAGGTTTTGCTATTAGTTCACTCAGTAGTATGATTTTATTACTAGGAATTTTAGGAATGTTTGGTTATTCAATATATCAATATTTTTCTATTCCTCTTTCTTAATAGAAATCAATTAATCTTATTTCAAACAAAAATACATAAACGGATATAAATCTTTGATCAAATATCCGTTTTTTTTTCACAAATATTATCAAAACCTTGTAACATTTGATGCTAAAATGCCTAAACTTTAAAACTACAATGACTTAACACAAAACTATAGTCAACTGAATCATGTTTAAACTAAAAACTCGAAAAAAAAGATTTAATAGAATCATCAATAAAATTAAATTATCAGCTAGTTGGCAAGGATGCGTTTTATTAAGTGCTATTTTATTATTAATTTCAGCTTATGCTGTTCAAGCACAATCCACTTCAGGAAATGTTGAGATTACCACAAAAGAACTAAAAGTAGGATTAGATACTATTTGGGTGGTTATAGCTTCCATCTTCATCATTTTTATGAATGCTGGTTTTGCTATGTTAGAAACTGGTTTTTGTCGTCGCAAAAATGCAGTTAATCTATTATCTAAAAATTTAATTGTTTTTGCTATTTCTACGATCGCCTTTTGGGTTCTAGGTTTTGGCTTAATGTTTGGAGATGGAAATGGTTTACTTGGATTGCAAGGATTTTTTCTAGCAGGAGCAGATAACAGTCCCGCCGTAGGGGATTCTTATGAAGGAGTTTATAGTGCCTTAAATTGGACAGGAGTACCATTAGCTGCTAAATTTTTATTTCAAGTAGCCTTTGCTGGTACAGCTGCCACCATAGTTTCAGGTGCAGTAGCAGAAAGAATTAAATTTGTCGATTTTGTCTTATTTAGTTTTTTTCTAGTAGGAATTGCTTATCCTTTGATTGGCCATTGGACTTGGGGAGGAGGATGGTTACAAAATATTGGTTTTAAAGACTTTGCTGGTTCAACTACCGTTCATACTGTGGGGGGGTGGTCTGCCTTAACAGGGGCCATGATTTTAGGTCCTCGTTTAGGAAAATATCAAGCGGAAGGAGGCATTATTCTTTCAAAAGGAATCATTATTCCTTTACCCGGACATAATTTAAGTTTAGCGACTTTAGGTTGTTTTATTCTTTGGATTGGTTGGTTTGGTTTTAACCCAGGTTCAACCATGGAAGTATCTGACAAAATAGCTTATATAGCCGTAGTAACTAATTTATCGGCTTCTGCTGGAGGGCTTTCGGGTACTCTTACCAGTTGGATTTTAGCAGGCAAACCCGATTTATCTCTAAGTATTAACGGAATTTTATCAGGGTTAGTTGCGGTTACCGCTAGTTGTTCGATGATAAGTTATTCTAGTGCAATTATTATTGGGACTTTAGCTGGTATATTGGTAGTTATAGCTGTTTATTTTTTCGATAATATCAAAATAGATGATCCAGTCGGTGCAGTTTCGGTACACTTAGTTAATGGTATTTGGGGAACGATCGCCGTAGGACTTTTTGCTGATCCGATTATTGCCAATAATCCTAACCTCAAAGGGTTATTCACAAGTGGAAGTCTTTCTTTGCTTGGTATTCAAATAATTGGTATCTTAGCTGTTGCTGTAACCATGATCGCCTTGAGTACGTCATTTTGGTATTTATTAAAAGTTACTCTCGGTTTAAGAGTTTCTGAAGAGGAAGAGTACAGTGGTTTAGATATTAGTGAACATGGAATGGAAGCATATAGTGGCTTTGTAGAAACAGAAAGCGAAAATTAATAATTACAGCACTTTTTCTCTCAGTAAATCACAATCTTAATTTATGGGGATGTTTCCCCTTATTTGTTGTAGTTGATTTAATTAAAAAATATTGCCAAATATTCATTTGTAAAATACAAAAATGCTTCAAATTGATTGAATCATAAAAAATTAAACTTTTTCACTATTAACTATTAAAATGCTTTATCGTCGTTTTGGCAAAACTAACTTAAATTTATCTATTTTTTCCTTGGGAATGATGCACTGTTGTCATTGCGAATCTAACTTATTAGAAGTAGTAAAAAAAGCTAATTTATTAGGAATAAATCATTTTGAAATTGCTAAAAGTTATGGAAAAAGTGAAGCATATTTAGGTATAGCATTAGAGAAATTACAAATAAAAAGAGAGAAAATAGTTATTACTACTAAGTTTTTACCTAATTATAACTATGATCAAATGTGGCAAAATATTGAAGAATCTTTATTAAATTTAAAAGTAAATTATCTTGATTGTGTGGCAATTCATGGGGTGAATACTTGGGAACATTTTCAATGGATAGAAACTAAAAATAGTGGCGGTATGTTAGCAATATTAGAAGCAAAAAATCAAGGCAAAATTAAGCATATTGGTTTTTCTACCCATGGCAAATTAGAGTTAATTTTAGCCACAATTAATACTAATTTATTTGACTTTATTAATCTTCATTATTATTATTTTTTTCAAAGAAATTTACCCGCTATTGAATTAGCAAATAAAAAAGATTTAGGTGTTTTTATTATTTCCCCCGCCGATAAGGGAGGGCGTTTATATAATCCATCAGAAAAATTAAAAAAATTAACTAATTCGTTATCACCACTAAATTTTAACTATCTTTTCTTATTAAAAAATCCCAGTATAACTACTCTTAGTTTGGGTGCAGCCGAACCTAAAGAATTAACTTATCCTGCCGAAATTTTTGAAGGTCAAAATAATTTTAATCAATTAATAAATGACATTGATTTTAATCTTAAAAAAGAATTAAATGAAAAATTAAAAACTGATTTTTGTCAACAATGTTATGAGTGTCTTCCCTGCCCAGAAAATATTAATATCCCTGAAATTTTAAGATTACGAAATTTGACAGTAGGGTTAGAAATGACAGAATACGGACAATATCGTTATCAAATGTTAGAAAATGCTGGTCATTGGTTTGATGGCAAAAAAGGGGATAAATGTACTACTTGTGGTGATTGTTTGCCTCGTTGCCCTGAAAAATTAAATATTCCTGAGTTATTATTTAATAGTCATAATCGTTTAAATGGTAAATCTCGTAGGCGTTTATGGGAATAAAATTTTTTGATTTCCCTAACACCTAAAACCTTTTTTTGCTTTTGATTAAATTATTAATTATCACGTTTTTTTAAGAAAGTTGAATTATTGATGGCGATCATTTTGTTATATTATTTAATCAAGCTTAAAAGTTCTGAATAAATTAAATTAATTGGTTCAACAATGGGGCAACTAGATAAATTAATTGCCAAAATGAGAAATAATCCTCTTAATTGGAAAATAGATGATGTGGAACGTATTACAAATTATTATGGTTTTAGAAAAAGATTAGCTAGTGGTTCTCATGTTACCTTTGAACATCCTTTGTTGACAGATATTCTGACAATTCCTGCACATAAACCGATTAAGCCTATTTATATCAAAAAATTACTCAAATTGATTGATGAGGTTAAAGATGAACAATAATTTCAAATATCCTTATATTCTCAGAGCTTTATCAGAAGAGGATGGAGGGGGTTACTTGATTGAGTTTCCTGATTTGCCAGGTTGTTTTTCTGATGGGGAAACTCCAGAAGAAGCAATTATGATGGGTAAAGATGCGGTGGAAGCCTGGTTAAATACTGCAAAAGAGTGCGATCGCCTTATACCCAATCCGACTTGGCAAAAACAGCAATTAACATTTTAATGTCAAGATGTCATTATTCTCAAAAACCTGCTTTCTTTAAGAAAAAGGTTTGATTTAGTTAAAAATTTAGTCAATTAAAAGGAAACTATTAAATATTTAACGCTACCAAAATTTTTGAGATTAGCCTGAAATATCACGTTTTTTTAAGAAAGTTGAATAATTGATGGCGATCGCCTTACAATAAAAATTAGTTAATCTTTTTTAGCAAAAATAAGAGCAAAAAAGAATATTCAAAAATAAATAGGAGAAAATACCAAAATATGGTAGTAAAAGAGATTAATGTCGCTAAAAAACCATCTAAAAATGAAGGACTTAAAGAACGTAGTAACTTTTTGCGTGAGCCATTAGCCACAGAATTGCTACAGGATACAACTCATTTTACCGATGATGGGGTACAAATTCTTAAGTTTCATGGTTCTTATCAACAAGATAATCGAGATAATCGAGCAAAAGGGCAAGAAAAAGATTATCAATTTATGTTACGCACTCGTAGTCCGGGAGGTTTCATTCCCCCTGAATTATATTTAGCTTTAGATAGACTTTCTGAAGAATATGGCAATCATACCCTTAGAGTTACCACCCGTCAAGGTTTACAAATTCATGGAATTTTGAAAAAAAATCTTAAAACGGTTATAGCTACCATGATTAAAAATATGGGATCTACTTTGGGCGCTTGTGGCGATCTAAATCGTAATATTATGGCACCTCCTGCACCCTATAAAAATCGCCCTGAGTATGGCTATGCTCAAGAATATGCTAATAATATCGCCGATTTGTTAACTCCTCAAACTGGTGCTTATTATGAAATTTGGTTGGATGGTGAAAAAATAATTTCAGCCGAAGAAAAACCAGAAGTGAAAGCGGCTCGTCAACGCAATGGTAATGGCACAATTATTCCTGATCAAGAAGAGCCAATTTATGGTAAATATTATATGCCCCGTAAGTTTAAATGTTCTGTTACTATACCGGGTGATAATTCTATTGATCTTTATACTCAAGATGTTAGTTTAGTGGTAATGACCGATAGTAAAGGCAATTTAGAGGGTTTTAATATTTTTGCAGGAGGCGGTTTAGGTCGTACTCATCGCAAAGAACAGACTTTCGCTCGTGTTGCTGATCAAATTGGTTATGTTGCTAAAGATGATATTTATGATTTAGTTAAAGCTATTGTTGCTACTCAACGAGATTATGGCGATCGCCATGAACGTCGTCATGCACGCATGAAGTATCTTGTCAATGATTGGGGAGTAGAAAAATTCAGAGCTAAGTTAGAAGAATATTTTGGTAAAAAAATTGAGCCTTTCAAACCTTTACCTGATTGGAAATATGAGGATTATTTAGGTTGGCATGAGCAAGGTGACGGTAATTTATTTTTTGGTTTATCTGTAGAAAATGGACGCATTAAAAATGAAGGGCATTTTAAATTAAAAACGGCTTTGAAAGAGGTTGTTAATAAGTACAATTTACCCATGTTACTTACTGCTAACCATAATATCATCTTTTCTGACATTAAGCCTCAATGGCGTGATGATATTGAACAAATTTTTCAAACCCATCTTGTTGAAACTAATCCTTCGGCTGTTAATCATCTTACCCGTTACTCTATGGCTTGTCCTGCTTATCCTACCTGTGGATTGGCGATCGCCGAATCAGAACGAGCATTACCCAGTATAGTCACAAGAATTGACGCATTATTGAGTAAACTAGGACTAGAACAAGAAACCTTTGTTATTAGAATGACAGGCTGTCCAAATGGTTGTGCAAGACCTTATATGGCAGAATTAGGCTTCGTTGGTAACGCTCCTGATACTTATCAAATTTGGTTAGGAGGTTCACCCAATCAGATTCGTTTAGCCCAAACTTATGAAGAAAAATTAGAAATAACAGAATTAGAAAAGTTTTTTGAACCTATTTTTGTGTTTTTCCGAGATAAAAAACAGCAAAATGAAAGTTTTGGAGACTTCTGTAATCGTATTGGTTTTGAGGCTATTCGCAAATTTACTAAAAAATATAAACCTATGACAAATACAAAAAAAACTCGTACTAAAAGTACCGAAAAACGCCCCCGAGTCCGTAAACATGAACATCGTATTAGTGTTAGTGATACTGTTTATGAAAAATTAAAAACTATTGCATCTGATGATAAAAAACCAATGAAAACAATCATTCAAGAAGCACTTGATGCTTATTTTTTAAACCAGAATGAATCTTAATTTATCTTAATTACTGGTTTTCGTTATAGTACTACCTGCCAAAATTAAGATATTACAAAAGGTGGGCATTACTTACCCTACAAGGATCATAAATTTTTAGATGGTCATAATTTAAAAACGTAGTACTATAATTACTAATTTGTAAATAAAATTTAATATTTGTTGACAAATATTAAATTTTATGTTATTCTAAAGCAATTTTAAATAGTCACATCGTTTTAACTCAAGAGAGCTAAAGCGATGTGACTTTTGTCTATTTTTCGTGATCAATAAACAAAGGGATAATAACAAACTTTTTTATGTTAGTGAAAAGATAAACAGGGATCAATTTTGGAGAAAAGGATAGAAAGAATGAGATAAATTAAAGTTTTTGTTGAAGAAAATCACAAAAAAATAAAGTACCAGAAGCAACACAAATAGGGATAATTAATAAGTTTAGAAAAGGAAAACTAATTAAACCTAAACAGACTAAACTAAAACCAAAAGAAGCGGGGAAACTCTCACGAACTAAGGATAATTTGCGAGAAAAAGATAATCTTCTTCTTTCTAAAGGGGCATCAATAAAATCTAAACAAACAATAATTGAAGTCAAAATAATAGTACCAATTAAGGATATTAAATTACCAAAAGTGGGGATAAAATTAAGTAAAAATAAAGGTAATGCAACGATGATGAATAATTGTATTTTTTTTAATTCAAAGATGATTGCCCTATAAATATCGACGAATAAATTAACTTCAATAAGATCAACTTTACCTGTTTTTATTCTTTCTAATTCCTCTGATAATTGCCCATACCAAGGACTACCTAAAATATTACCAAATTGAACTAAAACGATACCAATTAGACAAAATAATGCCAAAATAATAATTATTTTTATTCCCCAACCGATCGCCAAAATAAAATAAGTTAGAAAAGTTAATCTGTAGGGTAAATTATCAATTAATTGATATAACCAACTAGAAAATGTTAAAATCAGACTTTCCACATAATTCCAACTAGGTAATAAAAAAGCAAGATATAGTATTATTCCTAATAATAAATTAAGCAAAATAGGAATAATTAAATATTTTAAAAGATAAGGTTTTTTAAAGAATAAATAACAAGCCTTAAAAGGATAACTTGCTCCGTTAAAAAAACCAAAACCGCTTAATATTTTGATCATAATTGAGTTAAAATTTCGGGATTATAACGACGTAAAATTAAATTTGCTTGTTTGATTTCTGAATCCGTACCTTTGATCATAACTAAATATTTGCCCACATCAAGGCGATTATATAAAGGCGAACTTTCATCATCATCCCCCGGTAAACCAAAACCGCCACCCACAAAAAAACTACCCATGGCACCACCAATTGCCCCTAAAAAGCCTCCGATAATATGATTTAAAGGTGTTCCAGCCCAAGCAAAAGTATTTAAATCCGTAATGGCATCAAAGGTAAAACCACCAAAAAAACCGAAAGGAACTAGCCAAACAGCCATGGCGATCGCATTTTTTCGACGTTTTTTACTAGGTTCAATAAATCCTAGTTCTGTCAAGGTTTTATAACCTTTGCCCACAATAAAAATTTGATTCATAGACATCCCTACTTTTTCTAAAGCAGTATAGGCTTCTTCTGCCTCTAGGCGATCGCCAAAAACGGTAATAAAGTATTTCATATTGATGAAAATCTATTTCAATTATAGTTAGTGATTTTATGTTATAATAATCTTATTGTAAGTTAAAATAGTGTTAAAAATTTAATTTGAAACTATTAGTTAAAATGATAGTAAAAAATATCTTTTTAGCTTAATTAAAACTTAAAAATAACTATCAAAACTTAGTAATTTATTTAGCTATTATTAGCTTTTTGATAATTTTTAATTATTAAGATAATTATCAAAATATATAAAAAATAGTCAAAGTAAATAATGTTTTATATATGTTTATCAATAATTTAATCGAGGGTAATAAATGATTTATGATTTCAATTTCTTTACCCCTAAAAAAGACTAACTGGAAAACAATTAGTTTTGTTTCGACCTTATATTTATGTCCAATTTTAGATTTATTATTAGCAAGAATTCCTTGCGAATTACACGATGAAATAAGATTGGGCTTACAAGAAGCCCTAGTTAATGCAGTCAAACATGGCAATAAATTAGACCCTAGTAAAAGAATTTTAGTACAGTATTCTTTTGATAACAAGGAATATTCCTGGGTAATTTCGGATCAAGGTAATGGCTTTCTTAAAGATCAAGAATGTTGTTTGAATTTACCGCCTGAAGAATCAGAAAATGGTAGAGGAGTTTGTCTTTTGCATCATATTTTCGATGAGGTTGATTGGAATCGTCAAGGCACTCAAGTAACCCTCTGTCGGCGATTACAAAGTAATCATGGTGAGGAAGTAGTATATTCTTAACAAGAATTTATTGATCCCCGTGAGAAGGGCAAGGTAAAGGGTTAATTGTTTTATCTAACCAGCCCGTAGCCTGTTGTAATCTGATTAAAGCTTCTTTTGGTTCATTTTTGACCAAAAAGACTAAAGCAAGGGCTAATTGCTGTTTTGCTTGGGCTTTACGATTGGCTTTGAGTTTGTGCCAATCATTACTGGCGATCGCTAACCTATCAGCTAAGGCTTGGGCTAACTCAAGATCAGTAAAATTTTGAAGTAATTCTTGTTTATTAATTTTAGTTTGGGTTATCATCTTGGTACAATCACAATTAAAAATTTATTATATTACTACTCTAGTTTAAAATGGCTGATTCTAAATCTAACTCTCAAGAATTTAATCCAGAAGAATTTGAACAGGCTTTAATCAACTTAGAAAACGCTTTAGAATCACTGAAACAACGTTACAATCAAGTGAAAGAAGATGAAAAGAAACAAGAAGAATTAGAAAACAGAAAAAAAATATTAAAATCTGAACAAAAAGATAAATCTAATCGTGAACCAATTAAAACAGAATTACACTACCTTGAAAAGGAATTAGAAGAATTAGAAATTAGATTAGAAAGTAAATTATTTACTTGGAGTAGTTTAAGTGAAACTTTTTGGTTAATTGTTCGCTTTGGAGGTTTAGGAGTGGTTATCGGTTGGATACTCAAATCCTATGCTGGTTAATTAATAACTTGTAGGTTGAGTTAAATGAATTACAACCCAAATTTCAATTGATGAAGTGAAGGTATAGAACTAGCTTCATTCCATTGCATATAAGTTTCCAAAACTCCTAGTTCTCTTGCAACAGCCTTAAGGGATAACCGCCTTAGAATATCTATTGTAATTGGTCTTTTTTCATTCCAAAAAATCATAGAGTCAAGAAATTCTAATGAGGCATTAGAAGTAACTAACTTAAAAATGAATTCGGCTTCATCTTGAGTTTCAAAAGACAAGAAATTTATCGTATCGTCAAATATTACCGATTTTCCATCCAAAGGTTTAACAAGACAAAAATTTAGTCTTTTATAAAGTCCAGAAATAGCTATTTTCCAATTCTTAAAAGAATACAAACCAACACCAAAAATAGAATATGGTGGCTTATTTTTATAAATAGAACTTTTTCTATTTTTTAAATATCCTTCATACTCAAGTAGATATTGCCATGTTTTAGGAGCTTTATCTTTAATAATAAAGGTATCTTCTCCCACCAATTTTTGTGTAATTAATACCAGCTTGCGATAATTAAGAATTCTGTTATTGCCAATATCAGAACTTTTTAAAAGAGGATATAAATAATCTTCTTCTAAGGTGTATTTTTTGCCAAATCCATTTTGAAACAAAGTATCTTGAATGCGTTCTAACTCCATAACTTTAGAACAATCATGCTTAATTCCAGAACGCCATAAATATTGGAGATTTTGACCTGCTAAATGTCTCCAATTTTGATACTTAACCCTGTCTCTGATGATTAATCCATCTTTTTCTTCAATTGAATATGATTGCTTTTTCGCTTTTAGATCTTGATAAACTTCATAATCTATATTACTAGTATTAACAATAGTAGAAAGAATACAAAGACAAGCCTCTACTGATGCTCCAAAATAAGCTTTTGCATCTATCAAATAGACATAACCAGAAAACCTATTTCCTGATTTTTTCTTTACTTGACCTATAACCTTACGAGCCACAGAATACTTACATAAAACTGCTATAGTACCTTGTCTTTTTGATAACCATTCAACATATTGCAAAAACATCCACTCAGAAATATCAAAATTTGCTGAGCCGGTAATAGCTTCAATACCTCGCCTATGCTGGAAATTTGACTTCAAAGGCACATTTTGACTATTGATCACACTTAATTCACTGCTTGTAACCCAAGGGGGATTACTGACTATTAGAATATGGCCTGACAGATTAGAAATAAGAGCTTTCCAATCTGTGTTAAAAAAGTTAGATTGATATATAGTTGCATTCTTTGAATTAAAATACACAGAGATAGATAGATTTGCTTCTTCGACATATTTTTCATTTATATCTATGCCTATTACTCTTGAATTGATGAATTGATTGAGTGAAGCTCTGATAAATGATCCTTTGCCGCAACTTGGCTCTATAATTACTTCTAGCGATATTTTATGTTTTAGTTTGAGAATTTTAATTACTTCCCCTGCAAGTTTATCAGGGGTTTGAAAATCACCAAATTGGCATTTTTCTATAGATTTTGTCATTGTTATTTATCGAACTCTAAATATTCCTGAAATACTGCCAGCTTGCTGAATAACTCGGCTATATTGCAATCTCCATTGCAGGGCATTTGAGATCGTCAGATAACCTTGAGTTGGTGGTGACTTGAAAATTCTTTCAGCTAACTGATTAGCGCCAATTTCATCAACTGGCAAATTTCTTTCCATGATGAAGGCGATAATGTCATCCTTATTGCCTTCTCTATTTAGAATATCTGTAATGCCTTTAGTTGTTTGAAAATCGGCGGTTCTACTTCTTTCTAAAAAAATATTATGCTGCATATCTAATCTGCCAGTTCTATTTTCAGAATCATCATATTTATCGTAAACAAAAACTAGAAGATGATACCCTAAACCAAATACTTTTTGAGTTGCTGACTTGAAAGGACAAGAAGATTGGGGTTGCTTGATACTTGTTACTTTAATATCAACTTCAAGTGCGGGAAGATCAATACCTAATGCTGAATTTCCTTGTGGGAAACTATAGTTTTCATTTAAATAAGCTGTGAATTTGTGTTCGAGATATGTTCCGATAGCTTTTCCGTCTGTCACTCCGTAAAGTGTTGGTTCATCATATATTGATTCTATTTCAGCGAATTTAGCAGCTTCATTGCACAAATCTTCAATAGTTGATGTTGGCTTCATTCTTAATGTTAATTCTTTTCGCCACTAAGGGTACATTATAGTTTGTTAATCTGCAATTATGCACTTAATTAAAATATTTTAATCATGATTTATCAAATTTTTTACAAGTTAAATCCACTGCTAATTTAATCGCTTCAATCATACTATTAGGATTAGCAATACCTTGCCCTGCAATATCAAAAGCCGTACCATGATCTGGAGACGTTCGGATAAAAGGTAAACCAATGGTAGTATTAATAGCTTGTTCAAAAGCCATTAATTTAACTGGTATTAATCCTTGATCGTGGTACAATGCCATATAGGCTGTAGGATTAGAAATCTGTCCATTAATAAACCATGCTTGACCTGCTTTTACCCACATCGTATCAGGGGGTATTAAACCTGTTAAAGTTACGTCTGGATTGTTTTTCCTTGCTTCTTCTAACCAGTCATTTAACCAAATTTTTTCTTCTTGTCCCAATTTTCCGTCTTCGCCACTATGAGGATTTAAACCTGCGATCGCCACATGAGGCTTCACAATATCATTATAATCTCGCAGAAAATTTAATAATAATGTCAATTTTTTACTCATTAATTCTGGTGTCAAAGTGGAAGACACTTGATTTAAAGGAATATGACTTGTAGCTAGAATTGATCGTAAAATCCAATTAGTATATGGAGATCGCCCAATAAACATCATAGCAAAATCTTTAACCCCTGTTTGATGGGCTAAAACTTCCGTTTGTCCAGGGTAATTATAACCAGCAAGATGCCATAAGGACTTACTAATAGGGGCGGTGGCGATCGCCGAGAATTGCCCTTGGAGAGTTAAATCAATAGCAGTTTGTAGATATTCAAAACTACTTGCACCTGTAAAAGCATCACCTTGACCAAAATTAAAATTAGAAATATTATCTAAATCGATGATGGAAAGATCATCAGGATTAGCCAAATTTTTAATGCCAATTGAGTTAAGATATTGATAAGTTTTTTTTAGCACAAAATAAGAACCAATAACCGAAATTTTACACTTTTTTTGTATAGTAGAATTAGCTAGAGTTTTTAAAATAATTTCTGGACTAATACTAGCAGGATCACCCATTGTTAAAGCTATGTTCAAATCATTTATCATAGATTTATTCTGTCAAAAAATATAATTAAAAAGATAAAATAGAGATTAAATAATCATAACTAAAAATTAATGCTTATCCAAGTTTTAGCCGTACTATCAGCCGCTGCTGCCGGAGGCATGAGAATAGGAATACCCTTATTAGTAATTGGTTTAATTCATATTGATAAATTATGGTATGATACCCCTTTTTTATCTGGTTTAAAACCAGAAATTGTGGTAGGAATTTTAACCAGTTGGTCATTATTCGAGTTATTGGCTACCAAAAGATTTATTGGTTTAAGAATAGTACAAATTATTCAATTAATATTTAGTCCTTTAGCTGGAAGTGCTTTGGCGATCGCCGTAGCTAAATTAATTCAAGCTAATTTTTTCCCTTTATGGTTAATTGGAATAGTCGGAGGAGTTTTAGCGTTACTTTTAAAATCTGTCCAAGTTGGTTGGTTTTTTCGCCTTAGAGGTATTCCTATGGCATTTATTTTTTTAGAAGATATTTTATCTTTTGGGCTAGTCTTATTTGCCGTTAAAGCCCCCGAACATGGTGGTTTAATTGCGATGTTATTAATCTGGTTAGCTTTAAGAAGTTCTAATGAATGGAGACGTTGGTATTTAAACGCAAGAAGAGTTTCTTTGCCAATTGATTCCTAATAAAAGGTTTTAATACTAGATAATAATTTACACCAGATACAAAATGGCTTTTATCTTTTAATGTAATTATTCATTACCCATTCCCTAAAACCTAAAACCTACTACCTGCTACCTAATACCTATTTCCATTTATTTTGCATAACATCAGTTATTAGCTAAAAAAATACAAGCTAGAAATATCTGTTATCAAAACAAAACTTCTGGCTTGTACTTGTATTACAAAATGTAATTTATCCTAAAGGGTGAAATAAAAGATCAGGATAAAAACGGTTAAATTCGATTAATAAACCAGCGGTAAACACTAATAAAGCAGTGATTAACACGGGTGCAGTAGATAAGAAAGCAGTTAAATCTTTCATTAAATATTCTCCGTAATAATTAGGTGGATTGTAAAATAAAACTTAGCGAGGTGAAACAGAAATATCAGAGTCTTTAACAGTCAATTTACCAGAAGTTAATTCTTGTAAAGCTTGTACTGGCCAAAGAAAACCAAATAACATTTTGCTAAATGCTAAAGGTACATCAATGATAATTTCCTTCATTTCAGGATTTTTATCTTCTCTGATAGCGATTAAATATGCTCTTCCTACCCAACCAAT
>CAZWLZ010000030.1:0-17424 GCA_964634505.1 uncultured bacterium
ATCCCAAGGCACCATTTCTAGTACATCAAGAGGACAAGCACGAACGCATTGGGTACAACCGATACAAGTATCGTAAATTTTAACACTATGGGACATAAAAATTAGCTCCTTACCGAGTTGGTTATATTATTAATGATTTCTCAATTTAAGGCTTACTTTATCGCAGTATATAGGTCAGAGCATACATTATGATAAATAACTTAAAACTCTGTAATATTTCTTTGTAATTTAGGATAATCACTAAAGAAAATTTGGAACAGAATTAAAACTGTAATCTCTTATTTATCAAGGTTTTAGCTTTTTTCTATAGCTGTTATTCAAGATCACCTTCACTGAGAGAA
Source organism: uncultured bacterium (assembly GCA_964634505.1). GTDB lineage: Bacteria > Cyanobacteriota > Cyanobacteriia > Cyanobacteriales > Cyanobacteriaceae > CAZWLZ01. The sequence continues at coordinate 342 of CAZWLZ010000030.1, forward strand.
AATACCATAAAATGGTTTAATTTTATTTAATTGTTAATTAAGATTATTGATTAAAATTTAGTTGTAATATTCTGTAAGTATTTTTAATTCTGTTAAAAAGTTTTGAATTTTGACAGGCTTTTTTTGACCATGATGGCGATCGCCATCAAAAAGAATTAAATTAGATTTTCTGTAACTATTTGTAAAGTTTGTTAAGATAAGGATTAAAGAAATTATCATAATCAAAAAAAATGCAATCATCTCCAAACCCAGAAACACAATTAATGAGCAGTATTTTAGAGCCTTTATTAGAAGACTTTAAATATTGGTTTTCTCGTTCCCAGTCTTTTTTAGAATCAGAAAAAATAACTTTTTTAAGTATTAGTGAACAAGAGCAATTATTACAAAAAGTTAAGCATTCCTTAGAAGAAGTAAATACGGCTACCATGATGTTTAAAATAACAGAAGGCCAAGCTGGAATTGATACCAAAGTTTTATTTGGTTGGCATCAATTAGTAGGAGAATGTTGGACATTAGTTAGTAAATGGCGACAACAGAAAAATCTCTCCTCAGATACTAAAGATATTTAAAAACAATTGATTAATCTGAGATAATTGATCTAAGAAAGGATCATTTTATTTTATTTTAATTTAAAATAAGTCCTCTCAATAATTAGTTAATTTTAAAGGAGATTTTAATGTTACATTTGATTTATATTTTAGCTTTTACCATAATTGCTTTTTTTGCCATTAGTAATTTAATTCGTAGTTTAATTACTATCAGTACAGACTCTCAAAGAGGTTCATGGTCGGCTAATCCCCGTCCTTATAACACTGGAGTTCGCCAAAAAATTACTCATCCAGAATTATTAGATAATCGAGGGAATCCTATTAATGAACCTTTATTAGTAATTCGTTCAGTTTCTTTAGAAGATGCTAGGGAAAAATTGGACTCCATTTATAATGCTTCCCCTAGTAGTCCAAAAACTGCCGAAGAAGAATAATAAATTTTGTCTTAATTAAAATTATTAAAAATACGTAAAATACTCTAAGAATTGCTAGATAACTCGAATGTTTTTTCTTCAACTTGTCCTAGTTTTCCTAGAGTTTTTTCTTGTTTTTCATTGACATTAACCAATAAACCTCCCGCATTTCCTGCTCGAATGGTTACTTGTTGTTTCCCTGTCCATTTTTGGCGATCGCCTTTATTTAAAACACCTTCAAATTGATTTTTGCCATCTACCGTAACTCTTACCCAACACTCATCTTTAACAGTCACATTCACAATTACCTCTGTTGGTTTAGGAGTGGGGGAAGAATTTTTAACCACAGAAATAGTTTTAGGGGTAGATGGTTTATTAGAAGAGGAGGAAACATCTAAATTGTTAGTTTGTAAAGAAGGAATTTGATTATTACTTAAAGGGGAAGATTTTAAAAAATTGCCCAAATTTTGGACAGAAATTAACATTAGAAAGACATAAACACCAAAAAGATAAAGAGGATTAAATCTTAAATGGGAAAATAAAAAAGCTAAATTAAACCGACTTTTTTTTTGCTTAAGTTTTTCTACCTCCAAGTTAAAATGTTCAGCAAAATCATCCCCTTTTAAACCTAAGAAATTAGCGTATTTTCGCAATAATTCTCTAGTATAAATAGGCTCAGGTAAATCTTCCAAATTACCAGTTTCGATGGCCTTAATAACGCTAATAGGTATATGAATTGAATGAGAAATAGTAGCAATAGATAAATTTTTATGCTCACGAAACTCTTGAAGACATAAGCCTATTTCTGCTAATTTTTCTTGTCTTTGTTGTTCTAAATCTATTGTAATTATTGGTTGTTTTTTAAAAAATTTAATCATTAATTTAACTCCCTCACCATAAAATTTTATTGATTTTTAACTAATTTTTTAACTTCCCAAGATTCTAACAAACGATATTGACCGAAAACTAAATCATTTAATTTAATTGAACCGATGGCAATACGATGTAAATTAAGAACAGGAAAACCTAAAATATCAGCTACTTTGCGAATTTGTCGATTTTTTCCTTCATGCAAGGTTATTTTTAACAAGGTTTTAGTAGGTTTTACTACTAATATTTCTACTTTACTAGGTAAAGTTTTTTCTCCTTCTAAAATTACACCTTCACGCCATTTTTTTAAAATTAATTCGCTCGGATTACCTTTAACCCAAACTTCATATATTTTACTTAAATGATAACGAGGATGAGTTAAATTTAAAGTTAAATCACCATCATTAGTAAGAATTAACGCCCCAGTTGAGTTAAAGTCTAATCTACCGACAGAATGAATCCCATAACCCAATTTTAACTCAGAGTCTAATAAATCTAACACTGTTTTGCGATTTTGAGGATCTTTATTAGTGCAAACATAACCTTTCGGTTTATTTAACAAAATATAAGTTAAAACTGGTTTATTCTTTAATATTCTACCATCTACAGTAATTTTATCTCTTTTCGGATGGGCTTGATCTCCGATGGTAATTAATTTATCATTAACTTTTACTCTACCATCAATAATCATTTTTTCGGCCTCTCTACGAGATGCTATTCCCCATTCTCTTAATATTTTTTGGACTCTTTCTTTCATTTTTTTTATTTTTTATTTCTCTTCTATTTAAAGCTATTATGTCAATCTTAAATAAGTTGCTAAACTATGTGCTAAGTATTTGTTTAAGTTAAGACAATTTTGAAAATAGGTGTAATGTATATAGAACCCATTTGAGATCTATTTTAAGAAAGGCAATCGCCATAAAAATCATCACAAAACATTTAATCATCTTTCAAATTACAAAAAATAAATTTTTTGCTAATAGCTAAAACCCGTTAAAACGGGTTAAGATTCAGTCAGCTAAGGCAAACTTTAGCTTTCAGCGGAGAAATTTATTTCAAGGTTTTAATGCCAGATAATATTTACAAAAGATACCAAATGGGTTCTATAGGATAAATCTAATCACAATTTACTTTAAGTTAAGATTGTTACTAAAACATACTAACTAACAAGCTAAATGAATATTACTACTATAGCAGTCGCCAAGATGATATGGAAAATAGTTGAATTTGCTGTTTTTGGTTCTGTTTTAAGGGAAGATTTCAACTTCAATAGTGATAATGATTGTTTTTTAGTTAAATTTTCTAATGACGCCGAAAAAATGAGTTAAATGCTAGAAAAAACACCTAAATTTAATCTCATTACAAAATGGTATAATATGACAAAAATTTTGAAAATTAACCATTAGAAGATGAAACGTAAAATACAAGTACTCAATTATAATTTACAGCAGATAATTACGAGTTTAACTCCAAGAAAAGTCTTATTTTCTAGAGCTTTTAATAAAAATCAATGGAAATCTGGTGAATCAAGATCAGGTCCTGGTTCTTCCCTTAGAGAAACTGAAAATTTACGAAAAGAACTACCTACTATGTTTAGTCAATTTGACATCAATAGTATTCTTGATATACCATGTGGCGATTTTCATTGGATGAAAGAAATTAATCTTGAAGGGTTAAACTATATTGGTGGGGATATAGTTGACGAAATAATTCAAAAAAATAAAAACTTGTACACTTCTGAGAATATATCATTTAAGGTAATGGACTTAATTAAAGATACCTTACCGAACGTATCACTGATAATATGTAGAGATTGTTTTATTCATTTTTCCTATAAAGATATTTTCAAATCGATTGAGAATTTTAAAAAAACAGGTTCTCTTTATTTATTAACAACTAATTACTTTAATTGCAAGGAGAACAGAGATAAGACAACAAGTATCGGATCTAGACCAATAAACCTAACATTATCTCCATTTAATTTTCCTTCCCCATTATTCAGGATAAAAGACGGACCTGTTGATGGTTCAAAAGATGATTTATTAAGCAGAGAGATGGCATTATGGAAAATTGATAATCTTCTTTAAGTACCTGGACAGAATTAATTTAACATTTGGTAAAAGGTAGGATGATTTCTGCCCATCAAAATTTTGATCGTAAAATATACAATTGATTTTGTCCAAGTACTTACCATGCTTATGGCGAGATTGAACGAAATTTGCTGTAAGTCCAGTGGTTGCTCTTAATAGTCGATCTTGCTTTAATATTTTGTCAATGTTGAGCATTGTTTCTCCTAATCCTTGATTCGTTTCCATTTATTATTATCTCTTATTTCACAACAACTCTAATATTTAATCAATTATTTTTTATCAAATATCAAATATCAAATTATGTTAACTATTGCATTACCCAAAGGCGCACTTTTAGAAGATAGTATAAATTTATGTAAATCCAAAGGATTTGATTTTAGTTTATTTCTTGATTCTCGAAATCGTCAATTACAAATCGAAGATCAAACAAAACAAGCAAAGGCTTTATTAGTAAGGGCGCAAGATGTGCCTGTTTATGTAGAATATGGTCAAGCTGATTTAGGTATTGTCGGTTATGATGTGCTTAAGGAAAAAAATCCTCAAGTTGCTATTTTAAAAGATTTGAATTTTGGTCATTGTCGTTTATCTGTAGCTGTACCTAATACAAGTCCTTATAAACGTTCAGTTGATTTACCTCCCCATGGTATTGTAGCTTCTAAATTCGTTAATTGTGCCAAAGAGTATTTTCGTAATTTAGATATACCGATAGAAATTGTACCTCTTTCGGGTTCAGTAGAATTAGGCCCTATTACTGGGATGTCCGAGGCGATTGTTGATTTGGTTTCTACTGGTAAAACTTTAAAAGAAAATGGTTTGACAGAAATTGATATTTTATTTCAAAGTAGTGCTTGTTTGATTGCAAATCGTCTTAGTTATCGTCTTAATACTTATAATCTTAATAATTGGTTAACACAGTAGAATTAGATAACTCCGATTCCCACAAAAAATGGAAGTGTTATGACTTTTCAGTCATTCAGGCAAGGGGCTTAAGCCCCTTGTTAACGTACTAAGCATTTTGGAGACTGCTCTATTATCGTGTTTTTTTCTTTTTTCTATTTATTTTGACATATCCAACTAACTGCATCTTGTAAATGTTCAGCTATATAATGAGGTTTTGCATGATGTTGATAATTACCACTTAAAACCTGTTGGCCAAAACCTGTTTTGACTAAAATTCCTTTTAAACCAGCATTATGAGCCATATCAATATCAGTCGCTTTATCCCCCACCATAAAGCTAGTTTTTAAGTCTAAATCATAGTTCCAAGCCGCCGCTACGAGCATTCCCGTATTAGGTTTACGCCAAGTACTCCAACGAGTAAATTCTGGATTAATACCTCCAGCCTGAGGACTTAAATAAGGGCAATAATAAAGAGCATCTAATTTTGCTTCAGCTTCAGCCCATAATAACTTACCTAGTCTTTGATGTAAGGCTTCTATATGATCTATACCATAATAATTACGAGCAGGACCAGATTGATTAGAAACCAAACAACAAAAAATATTTAATTCATTCAAGTGACGTATAGCTTTTGCAACGCCTGGAATTAAATTTAAGTCCTCAACTTTATACAGATAACCTGCTTCAATATTGAGGACACCATCACGATCTAAAAAAACTGCTGTTTTAGCCACGCCAAATTTGTTCTAAAATTTTATCCGTAGGAATATCTGCTATTTCCTTCGTTAAAGATTGTACACCAATAAAGGTGTCACTATTGGGCGGTAATAATTTTTTGGCATCAGTAGGCCCAAATAAAGCAATGGTATAAGTGCCTACGGCGATCGATAAGTGCATAGGAGCGCTATCTGTGCATAACATCAAATTCGCTCCCGCAATGATTGCAGCTAACTTCCCGATGTCAGGAGGTATCACTACTTTAACATTTGGACAAAGGTTAACCATTTCTGTTATCCATTCTTCATCTTCAGGCCCTTTTAATAAAACAATAGGTAATTCTGGTTGACGGCGTTGTATATCATCAATAATACGTTGCCATTTAGGTACAGGATAAACTTTATTCAACCCTTTAATTTTGGCTAAATTACTAGAACCACCATGAATTAAAATGTAACCAGTATCTTTAATGTTTAGTCTAGTTTGAGCTATTTCAGCCCATTCAATATCTTCTTTCGGTGGAGTAACTTGAATTTTAGGACAAGGTGTATCAATATCTAAACCTTTAACTAAATCGTGGTACATATAAGCGGCGTATTGATTCATATTTAAATCTACTGGCTTATTAATAAACCAAGATTGATTAGTTTTATAACCAACTCGGGTGGGAATACCATTAAGCCATAATAAAAATCCTACAGCCCAATTACGTCCTAAAGTTAAGGTTATATCATATTCTCGATCTCTGATTATGCCTAATAAATTTAGATAATCAGCTAAACCATTACGATCTTTATAGTCAAAAACTAAAACTTCGTGTATATCTTGATAAACTCGATAGGCAACTTTTGATCGAGGTTCGACAATAACATCGATTTTAGCTTGAGGATATTTGTTTTTAAGGGTTTCTAAGGTTGGGAAAAAGAGAATTTGATCTCCAATCCCTCCCGGTATTAGTGCTAATATGTGCATTTTTATTAATTATATATGTCAGCTTAATTTTAAGGGATCATTCTACTAAAGAGTTAATTCTTTTTAAAAAAATGTTTAATCTGTTAAAAGTTATATTTTTAGGGAATGATGAATCAGATTGTTTTACCAAATTTTAAAAGCTAAATTATTTAGCAATAGGTTTATTGGCTGTAATAATAACAGGGGATTCCTTTTTGCGATAATCGCCTCTAGCTAAGTGCTTTTCTAGCCAAATATATAGCACAATGAAAAGATAACGACTACCCATTTCTTTTAGTTTTAATTTAGATACTCCAGCGGCACGATTTCGCCAAGTAATGGGAATAACAGTATAAGTATAACCTCTGGCGATCGCCTTAAGAGGTAATTCCACTGTCAAGTTAAAATGATGAGATAATAAGGGTGAAATTCCTTCTATTACTTCTTTGCGATAAATTTTAAAAGCATTAGTTGTGTCATTAAATTTGATCCCAAACAGAATTGAAATAAATAAATTGGCTAAACGATTTACTACTAATTTATAGTAAGGATAATCGATAACTCGGCCTCCTTTGATAAAACGAGAACCGAAAACACAATCGTAACCTTCCTGTAGTTTATAGTAATAATCGAGAATATTTTCAGGACTATCAGAATTATCTGCCATGGCGATCGCCACTGCATCTCCCGTAAAATTCTCTAAACCACATCGAACAGCAAAACCAAAACCATTAGGAAAATAATTATTAACATAGCGAATTTTACTATTATTAGCGTTTAATTCTTGTAAAAGTTTTTCCGTATTATCACGACTATTATCATTTACGATTAAAATCTCATAATTAATTTTTTCTTTTTCCAATAAATTAGTAATCAAATCTACCGTAAAAACAATACAATCCTCCTCATTATGAGCTGGAATAACAATAGATAATGTCTCAATCTTTTTTCTCTTAAAACTAGTATCAATCGGACAAAATAGACTCTCATCTAACGCAGGTACTAATCCTTCAGGGGAATAAATTTGTTTAGCATTAGGATCATTTTCAGAAACATTTTTAAACACAAAACGATCACTAATTAAATAATTTAATGATGCACTTAAAAAGACACCAACCAAAGTATTAACAGCATAATTAACCCCTAACCAATTCAAAAAAGGAAAAAGCAAAAAAATTCTCAATATTAATGCCGCCCCAGCTGAAACATGATAAAGAGGAATTTGACGTAATATTATATCTCTAAATTCCCAATTTCCTCCTGGCCAAACCCAAGCACGATAAATGAAAAAACTAGCCAACAGAGAAATTTCAATAGAAATAACATTAGCAATATTTTTTAAAAAATCCGTATCAAATCCTAATATCTCAATCAAGACAAAAATAAGTAAAATATTAATCAGAGCAGCTAAACCACCCCCAAAAAGAAATTTAATAACTTTACGACTAAAGAATTTATGAACCATAATTTAATAAATAAATTTAAATATTGTATTTAACTGCACGAAAAAATAGGATCAAATTGATTTTATCAAAAATAATAATTACTACAGTAATATTACAATTTTTCAAATGATTAAAAACCTTATTCAATAAAAAAATGAGCAAAAAAATTTTAATAACAGGCGGTGCCGGTTTTGTAGGCAGTGCTTTAGGCTTAGGTTTAAAACAAAAATACCCCCATTGGGAAATTACCGCCCTAGATAACCTCAAAAGAAGAGGATCAGAACTTAATTTATCAAGATTACAAGAAGCTGGTATAAAATTTATTCATGGAGACGTTCGTAATAATTCAGACTTAGATGCCTCTGCATTACAACCAGATTTAATTTTAGAATGTTCTGCCGAACCTTCTGTTTTAGCAGGATATAATTCTCCTGGGTATGTTTTAGAAACTAATTTAATCGGAACTATTAATTGTTTAGAATTAGCTCGGAAAACTCAAGCAGATTTTATTTTTCTCTCCACAAGTCGAGTATATCCAATCGAATACTTAAATAAATTAGAATTTATTGAAACCCAAACCCGCTTTGAATTGAAAAAAGAACAATTATTATCTGGTGCATCCAATTATGGTATAGCGGAGAATTTTCCTTTAGATAAAGCACGTTCTCTTTATGGTACTACTAAATTGGCCTCAGAATTGTTAATTGCCGAATATGCTGATAGTTATCAAATTCAAACTATTATAAATCGTTGTGGCGTTTTAACTGGACCTTGGCAAATGGGAAAAGTAGATCAAGGAGTATTCGCCTTATGGATGGCTTATCATTATTTTCAAAAACCCTTAAAATATATAGGTTATGGCGGTACGGGCAAACAAGTAAGAGATTTTCTTCATGTGAGTGATTTATTAAAATTAATCGATTTACAAATAGATCAGATTGATAAGTATAAAGGTGAAACTTTTAATGTAGGAGGGGGATTAGAAAACACTTTATCTCTTCAAGAAACAACTAAAATTTGCCAAGAAATCACGGGCAATAAAATTTTAATTTCTCCTATCTTAGAAAATCGGCCGGGTGATGTACCTATCTTTATTACTGATAGTCGTAAAGTGATAGATGCCACTAATTGGAAACCAGAAAGTAATGCTATTACTACCTTAACCGATATTTATGAATGGATAAAATCTTATGAATCCCAAATTAAATTTATTTTTATTTAATTAATAGTTTGAAATTGATTTTGCCATTTATAAAGGGTAGGACGACTAATTTGTCAAAGACGACTGACAGTTCTAATGGATAAATCTTTTTCTCATATTGAAAGGGCACGTTTTCGTAAATCTTGACTATATGCGATGGCTATTCTCATAATTATAAGGTAAGTTTGCTCTAGTATAATATAATTTGTAAAGACATTGGCGCGAAGCGCTATACAGATAAACCCGAAGAATTATTAAGGGAAGTAGCGACAAAGATTAACGAAATTGACGACAAAGAATTACTATCTGAGTTAATAACTTGTTCCATATTTTAGCAGGATTAAAATTAGAAAAAGATTTTATTAAATCACTATTAAAGGAGGAAATTATGCAAAGTTCTGTAACTTACCAAGATATTAAACGTCAGGGCAAAATTGAAGGCAAAATTGAAGAATTAACTGTTAATACTTTTAATTTTGACTCCATCGAAGATGTAGAATTATTGTTAGAAGATAATGGTTAAATCTTTTTTCGTTATGGTTAAATTTGCTGCAATTACAAAATATAACAATTAGTTAATGACAAAATCTATTTTAATTACTGGAGTAGCAGGATTTATTGGGCGTTATGTGGCACGTCTTTTTTTTCAAGAAGGTTGGGATGTAATCGGTATTGATAATTCACCTCCAGAAAATGCACCTCTAGCTAATTTATCCTCTTATCACCGTCTAAAATTGCCTAATTCGGCTTTAAATGACATTTTTGATCAAAAAAGACCTAAAGTCTGTATTCATTGCGCTGGAAGAGCTTCTGTAGGGTTATCAATTAGCGAACCTCATGCTGATTTTTACAGCAATACAGTTTTGACTTTTGCAATTCTTAACTCTTTGCGTCTTTATTCTCCTGATTGTCGTTTTATTTTCCTTTCCAGTGCAGCCGTTTACGGTAATCCCCAATCCCTCCCAGTTAAGGAAATTCAACCCACCACTCCCTTATCACCCTACGGTTTTCATAAGTTACAATCTGAACAACTTTGTCAAGAATTTGCCCAAATTTATGGCATTCCTACCGCTAGTTTACGCATTTTTTCGGCTTATGGGGCAGGGTTACGCCGTCAAGTCGTGTGGGATATTTGTTATAAAGCGATTACTCAAAAAGAGGTAACATTACAAGGTACAGGTAAAGAAAGTCGTGATTTTATTCATGTTACTGATATTGCTCAATCTTTAATGATTGTAGCTAATTTTGCCCCTATGACTGGTGAAGTTTATAATCTTGCTAGTGGCGAACAGGTGACGATCGCCACTTTAGCAAAATTAATTTTAGAAAACCTCAACTATCAAGGAAAATTAGAATTTGACGGTATAATTCCTGAAGGTAATCCTCTTAATTGGCAAGCCGACTTAACCAAACTAAAACAACTGGGTTTTGAGATTTCGATACCTTTAGAAAGAGGAATCAAAAATTTTGTTACTTGGTGTTGTGCCGAATTAGGAAATATAAAATAATAATTAATCAAATGGTAACAAGTAAATGATGACATCAATGATATTTCAAGTATCCTATTCTATTAGAGTACAATGAATTAATTTAACTTTGTCTATGTTTATTCAGACAGGTGATATAATTCCTTCCAATATTATTGATGTAAATTTCTAACTAGTTGATACTAAATCAAAACATAATTATTGAGACTTAAATTAGAACACAATTTTATGAAATTAGCACATATTGTTAATCCTTTTCGAGCAAAGAAAACTTCAGATTTATATATAGCACAACCCATAACTTTTAAAAGTATGAAAACTGCTCAAAATTATGCCAACCAAAATTCTCTTGAAGTCAGCCTTTATTCAGCGCAATACCCTGAGGATATAGATATTATTCCTGATTACTTTATTAAAACACCAGATTTGAATCGTTCTATTTTGGATTATGAAGCACATATTAAGCGAAAACTACCTTTTATTGGAGATGTTTTCGATAGACTATACGAAGTTTCCAAGGCAGATTATTTCATTTATACTAATATTGATATTGCCTTAATGCCTAATTTTTATGTGGCGGTACACTGTTTGATAAACAAGGGTTATGATGCTTTCTGTATTAATCGTAGAACTATTAATATTGAAGAAACTGATAAGGATGATCTACATTGGATGTATTCTCAAATCGGAGATAAACATGGTGGGGTAGATTGTTTTGTTTTTCCGAGAAAACAATATCCACAATACAAATTTTTTAATGTGTTTCTTGGTTATCCTCCTATAGAGACTAGCGTTCTGATTAATATGGAATATCATAGTAAACAATTTAAGATTTTTGAAGATTTACATTTAACTTTTCATATTGGTAACGATGGGGAATGGCGCAAAGATCACATTGATAACAGTGGAGAATGGCAAAAATGGCTAACTATTGAAAATAGTCCCGAAGAAATTAATTATACAGAAGTAAATAAAGTTTTAAATTATTACTTAAATAAAGGATATATATCTTCACTAGGTAGGGTTAACTACTTCTACAGAATACAACAATTAAAAAATAAAGGGATTTTAAATAAAACAACAACGTTATCTCAAATTAAAAAATATGCTTATAAAAAACTATATTTTTTAGCTTACAAATTATCTGGTTTAGCTCGAAAAATAGAGGATTCAGAGTCAATCTGTTCAGAAAAATGGGAACGCATCTTAGAAAAAACTAACACCTGATGTTCAACAATATTATCCCAGAATAATGAATAAGTAATGGGAGAATTTATCAGACAGTATCAAACAGATTATTTACCTAATCTTAAATGTCAAAAAGATTAAATCTTAAATTTGGTGGAAATGTACTTTAAGAGGAAATCATATTGGGAAATTTTTGATAAATCATTAAAGCTAATTGTCCTTCATTAATAAATGGCGATTGCCATTTAAAGAAGATTATAGCAGTCGCCAAGCAGATTAGGGTGTGTCATCAATTAAAATTAAAAATGAGTTAAAATGAAAGATTGGGCGTTGCACAAATTAAAGATGAATCAAGAAAATGAGGGAATCGATTTGTATAGCGCTTCGCATTATTCGCACTATTATATTTACAGATACTCAAAAGCAGCATCAATAGCTTGGCTTGTTTATTTTGAAATTCAAGTGGCTTTTCTTCTGAGCGTTCAAGATAAGCAATGGTTTTTTTTAGGAGTATAACCTAGCTTATAATAAACCCAAAGAAACAGAGATTGACTCCTTACGAGAAGCAGTTATTAAACTAAGTGAAATGTTACAAGAAAAAGGACTTAGTGAAGATGATATTGTTGCAGATTTTCAAGAATTAAGAAATAACAATAAAACCTAAAACCTTTTATTTACTCAACATCATAAATTAAGTAACGTTAATTATACCATAGAATCGAGACTAAAGATCAGGCTTGTTGTAAAAATTCTCATAACACAGATTAAAATAAATAATTGTTAAATTTGAACAAAATTAAGAAGATTCTCAAATAACATAGAAGTAGTAAATGAAATTAAATTTACTTAAAAGTATGGACTTTTAATAATCAAATGCTCTAAAAAGAAAGGAGATATTGAACTTATGTTTTGTGAACAATGCGAACAAACAGCTAGTGGTAATGGTTGTCATCAATTTGGTGCTTGTGGGAAAAGTTCAGAAGTAAACTCGATACAAGATTTAACAGTTTATTGTCTTAGGAGTTTAGCACCTGTTGTGATCAAAGCTCGAGATTTTGGTTTACCTACTCACCAATGGGATGTTTTTATCTGTGAGATTATGTTTGCTACCATGACTAACGTCAATTTTAATCCCAAGAGATTTACAGAATATATACATCAATGTTTAGATTTACGAGAAAATCTTAAAAATCAAATTGCACAAATTGCCCCCAACGAAATAATATGGACTAAAATTGTTAATTATCAACCTGATTTTAATGAAAATTTAGCAGAACAAGGAGAAAATGCTAATTTACATTTTTTAAGTCAAGCCAATGATGTAGATATTTTTTCTTTAAAATTAACTGTACTTTATGGCGTAAAAGGATTGGCTTCTTATACTTTTCATGCTTATGAATTAGGTCAAGAAGATGATCTAATTTATGCTTTTATTGAACAAAGTTTAACTGATTTAGATCGCAATGATTTAAGTTTAAATGATTGGGTGGCGATGGCCTTAAAAGTAGGTGAAATGAATTTAAGAGCGATGGAATTACTTGATTTAGGGCATACTAGCACCTTTGGACATCCCACTCCTACCCGGGTGCCTCTTAATCATAAATTAGGCAAAGCAATCCTAGTTTCGGGGCATGATATTAAACAATTAGCTGCTATTTTAGAACAAACTCTTAATAGTAATATTACAGTTTATACTCACGGAGAATTATTACCCGCCCATGGTTATCCTAAATTAAAAGCAAAATACCCTCATCTCTATGGACATTTTGGCACAGCTTGGCAAAATCAAACTAAAGACTTTGCTAAATTCCCAGGGTCGATCGCCATTACAACTAATTGTTTAATGCCACCTCATGAAAATTATGAAGACAAAATTTTTACAGTTGGCCCTGTGGGTTATCCCAATTTAAAAGCTTTTATTACCCCAAATCACGAAATACCAGACTACACACCCTTAATTGAAAAAGCCTTAGAATTACCCGGATTTACCGAAGAAAGTGAATATCGTCAAGTATTAACAGGTTTTGCCCATAATGCGGTTATGAGTGTAGCCGATGAAGTTATAGAAGCCGTCAAAAAAGGTGATATTCGTCATTTCTTTCTAGTAGGCGGTTGTGATGGTGCAAAACCTGGGCGTACTTATTATACTGAATTTGTGGAAAAAGTCCCCGAAGATTGCATCGTTTTAACTTTAGCTTGTGGAAAATTCCGCTTTTTTGACAAAAATTTGGGACAAATTGGCACTTTACCTCGTTTAATGGATGTGGGACAATGTAATGATGCCTATTCTGCCATACAAATAGCTTTAGGATTAGCTAGTGCTTTTAATATTGGTGTCAATGAATTACCTTTATCGATGATTATTTCATGGTATGAACAAAAAGCGGTAGCAGTGTTATTAACTTTACTACATTTAGGCATTAAAGATATTCGTTTAGGTCCTACTTTACCTGCTTTTATTTCTCCTAATGTGTTTAAATTATTGTCTGAAACTTATAATTTACAAGCAATTACTACTCCTGATCGAGATTTAGCAGCTTGTTTAGCTTAAATTTAAGAAAGATGAAAGCAAAAAAAATACAAGTAGTGGCAATTCATGAATTGCCACTACTTATCATCGACAAGGGGTTTAAACATCTTGTTTTTATTTTAAGAGTTATGGCTGCTGCCATTGGGAAAATCCTTAATTATTCTCATTGTCTCTACACTAAATGTAGTCACTCTCATTATTAATTCAATTACCTCCTTTTTATAGTCAGCAAATTTGTAGTTAGGGAAGTTATTGGCGATCGCCAAATATTTTGGTTTCTTTTCCTTCTATTGATCTAAAATCTACTCCAAAGCCGATCTATTTCCTAATTTATAATCCCATGCACATAAAGGGACATTTATCAATACTGTTACATGATCAATTATAATTTAATTATTAATTTTATCGGCTTTTAACTTAGGTTTAACCTCAGAAACCCCCCAACCCTCCTTGGGAAGGCAGGGCTGTTTCATACTCAAGAGCAGAAAGAATAGTAGTTTAGAGAAGTTTAAGTAAAAAAAGACATTATCCCAGTTAGATTATGACTTAAAAGGCTAATTGATTCGGTTAAACTGTCAAAGCCATGGAGTCTGAGTAAGTTTAATACCCATGTTTTCAGCACAGATAAATTAATAGGATCATACAGGGCTTTTTGACGACTTTGATTTTCTTGATAAGTACTTGGACAAAATCAATTGTGTATTTTACGATCAAAATTTTGATGGGCAGAACTCATCCTACCTTTTACCAAATGTTAAATTAATTCTGTCCAGGTACTTAGATGACATCTTTGAACCAATGTAAACGATTTAAGGGTTAACCAATGTCCTCTAATTCTTTTAGCTAAGCTTCGAGAGTTTGTACCTAAAGAACTAGTGTAATAACCCATAGGATGGTAAGGCTTTTTGGTTACTAAAAGCGGATACAAAAAAATTGACAAATGAGTAGATTTATGCTATGGGAATCAACCTTTTATAAATGAATTAAACAGCATTGAATTTTTATTTAATTTATACGAAAATTTAAACAAACCATTGTTAAAACCAGAAAAGAAAAAAAGACGCAGCTAGAAGCCCATTCCACGATCGCCAAAATCTAAAGCCCTAAAACAAACCCCTTAAAATCCTTGAAAAGGCAGAAAGTCAATTCTTTTGTGGAACAGGCATCCTGCCTGTTATCAATAAAAAAAAGACAGGAAAACCTAATACTCTTTATATAAAACCTAATCTAAAATCAAAAAATGATCAAAAAAACTTTATTAGTCGTCTTATTGATAAGTAGTTTAAGCAATTTAAACTTATCTAGTAATGCTCAAAACAGCATTCCGAATCAAAATCAAACCCCTTTAAATGTAAAACCACCCATTGATAGACAAGACTTTGAAAATCAATGTCAGGCAAATTTACAAACTCAAGGTATTCCTGCTAGTCAAAGTCAAGAATATTGTAAATGTAGTGCAGATGTAGCTTATAAAAATTTCAACGAAAATAACTCTAATCAACAAGCAATTATTGATGAAATTTCTAAATGTACTAAGTTTTTGAACTTATCTTCATAAATAAAATAGTTGACAGCAATATTAAAGATAGAGAATATTTGATTAAAATAAAGATAACAATAAAATATAATCAAATTATGAAAAAACAGCAAAAACCAGCAAAAAAATTTTCCTTAAAATTTAGTCTAATATTAGCATTCATTCTCACCTTAACTTTATTAATAAGCAATTCTCCTCAAGCAATAGCGGCTCGAAGTGGTGGTAGGATGGGAGGAGGATCATTTCGCTCTACTCCTAGTGCTCCTTCTAGTAGAGGAGGCGGCGGTGACTTTTCAAGAGGAGGCGGTTTCTCTGGAGGTGGTATAGGATTTCCTTTGATTCTACCTTTTATTGGTGGCGGAGGCGGTGGTTTATTCACCATGTTAATATTTTTTGCTATTGTAAGTTTCTTATTTCGTGCTTTTCAAAATGCAGGATTTAGTGGTGGTGATAGTAGTATTACTCAAGCCACAACAGCAACTGTCGCTCAAATACAAGTAGGTTTATTATCTTCTGCCAGAGAATTACAGCAGGATTTAGATCGATTAGCTTTAGAAACTGATGCTTCTACTCCCGAAGGTAGGGCGATAATTTGTCAAGAAGTTAGTTTAGCTTTATTACGTCACCCTGAATATTGGGTGTATGCTACGGCTGATTCAAGTACAGCTAATTTAGATCAATGTGAAGCAATTTTTAATAAGTTGAGTTTAACAGAAAGAAGTAAATTTACCGAAGAAACTCTCAGTAATTATAATAATCAAATTTCTCGCACTGATAATCCTGATAAGTTTAATGACAATACGGGTAATGATGATTATATTATTGTTACTCTTTTGATCGGTACAACTAATAATTTAAAATTGTCTCAAGTTAATAGTAGTGAAGAATTGCGTAAAACTCTGCAACTTATTGGCGGTTTAAGTGGCGATCGCCTTTTAGTTATTGAAGTTTTATGGTCTCCTCAAGCTAAAGGTGATACACTTTCTAAGGATGATATTATTACTTATTATCCTGATTTAAGATTACTATAAATTTTATTTTTCTTAATTAGATAAAGTTGTATCCATAAGGGAAATGGGGAATTAGGGGAAAAAAAGAAGTAATAGAGGAAAAAATCGACAAATTTAGTTTTTTGTCGACATTAGGAAAATTTTGAGCTATTTCAAAAATTTTCATAACAGTCTTAAAAGCAATTTGATCAACTGC
>CAZWLZ010000031.1:0-17388 GCA_964634505.1 uncultured bacterium
TAGTAGGATACCCTGATCGTACCTACAGAGGTAATAGTGATTTAAGTCGTTATGAGTTTGCTGCTGGTTTAAATGCTTGTATGAAAAAAATGGAACGTCTTATCGCTCAAAGTGAAGCCGTTTTAAAAGAAGATATTGAAACCTTAAAACGCTTAATGGCTGAATTTGAATCAGAGTTAGCAGCCTTAGGTGCAAGAGTAGATAACTTGGAAGGAAGAGTTAGTTTCTTAGAAGATCACCAATTTTCTACTACTACTAAATTAAGAGGAGAAGGACTTATCTCCATTCAAGGTTTTGATGGTGGTAATCTTGATTCTTTCGATGTTGATACTAATGGTGATGGAATTAATGACACCACTATCGAAGATGAGAATGATGGCGACAATCAAATTACTTTAAGTAATCGTGTTCGTTTAACTTTAGAGACTTCTTTCTCTGGCAAAGATAAATTAATCACTCGTTTACAAGCATCTAATACCCCTAACTTAAGCAATTATATCTCTGTTGGCGGTAATCAAGCTCGTCTTAATTATGATGGAAATAATAATAATACTGTTGAAGTTGACAGATTGTACTATACCACTCCTATCGGTGATGCTGGAAGAATTTGGATTGGTACAGCTTTAGCACCTGATGATATTTATCAAACCTTTAGCCCTTATACTGAAAGTAGCGGTTCAGGTTCATTATCTCGAGCTTTACGTTTTAACCCCGTAATTTATCGTACTACTCAAGGTGGTGGTGCGGCAGCAAGATTTGGACTTGGTGAAACCTTAAACTTCACCGCTAGTTATTTAGCAGGAAATTCTAGTGATCCAACTGAAGGAAATGGTTTATTTAATGGTGAGTATGCTATCGGTGGTCAATTAGCATTTGCTCCTACTGACTATATGGGATTAGGTCTTGCTTATATGTATAGCTACGGAGGTCCTATTGCTGGTGGTTTAGCAAGTATTGGTGCTTTAGAACTTTTCGATAGTGTTGATGGTAACAGAGCTACCAGCAATAATATTGGACTTCAAGGAAATATCGGATTTGGACCTGGTATTAATCTTGCTGGTTGGGTAGGTTATACCAGTGCCGATATTGATACAAGAACTACTAACGATGAAGGAACAACGTTCCGAGCAGATGCATCGGCAGATTTTTGGACTTTTGCAGCTAATCTATCTTTTGCTGATCTAGGTAAAGAAGGAGCTGTATTAACTGTTGGTGGCGGTATGTTACCTTATGCTGATAGTATTGACAGTAGTTTTAGTGCTACCGATGATTCAGGAACCGTAACAGTTAGCAACGAAGAAGACCTTGATCTTGATACTTCTTGGATTGCAGAATTAAATTATAAATTCCCTATCAATGACAATATCACGATTACTCCCGGTGTTTATGCTGTATTTAATCCAGGTGGAGAAGATGCAGATACTATCTACGTAGGTGTACTTCGTACTGTATTCAAGTTCTAAATTTTGCTTAAATAGTTTAGTTTTATAATAAAAAAGAGTGTGAATAATACCACACTCTTTTTTTATGGCATCAAAAAACGAGATAGTTGTTAGAACAATTTGATTTGATCCCCCCTAACCCCTTAAAAAAGGGGGAAAATATCCCCCACATAATGTCCTAATCAATTTGTTCTTTGCTATATAGTTAATTAAGATCAAAAGTAATATTTTTGTCAGTAAAAGGTAAATCTTGATTAAGGGCGATAATTTGTGCTTGTTGATGTTGATTCAATTCATCAATATAGTGATGTAAAATACTATTCATTCTAGGATGGTAAAAACGATGTAAACTATAATTAGCAGTGGCTGGAAAACCTCTACGTTTTTTATGACTACCTCCAGCACCCGGATCGAACATGGTAATTCCTTGACTAATTGCCCATTCTATGGGTTTATAATAACAGGCTTCAAAGTGCAAAGAATCATATTCTTGAAAACTGCCCCAATATCTACCGTATAAATTTTGATCTTTATAAACACAAAAAGACATTCCGACTGGTTTATGTTCATCTCCTTCATTGAAAGCAACCACTAACATTAAACGCTTATTATAGTTAGGGTAAAGTTGTTCAAAGAAATTTTTAGTCAGATATTTACTGCCTCCCCAAAATTTATCACAAGTGTTGCTATAAAATTTATAAATATAAGGATAGAGATAATGGGGAATTTCCTCACCAACCAGATTTTTTATTATTAAACCCGCCTTGGCGATCGCCTTTCGTTCTCTTTTAATATTACGGCGTTGATTAGCATTAAACATAGCTAAATAATCATCAAAATTCTTAAAATTACTATTACTCCAAATGTAACTATGATGTTGCCAACTGCTAAAACCATATTTTGCCATGGTAGATTGCCAATTGGGATCAACAAATAAAAAATTACACCCCGATAAATTATGGCGATCGGCTAAATGATCGATCGCCGAAATCATCATTTCTGTTAAAAAATCTTCATTTTCCCCTTCAGCAATCAAAAAGCGATAACCAACTGCTGGAGTTAAAGGAGTCATACCCAGTAATTTAGGATAATAATCAATACCTAAACGATAAGCTAAATCAGCCCATTGATGATCAAAAACAAATTCACCATAACTGTGACTTTTAATATATAAAGGTGCAGCCGCCACCAAAACTTGATTAAGCCAAATAGTTAAATGACAAGGTTGCCAACCATTACGAGGAGTAACACTCCCTGATGTTTCTAAATTATTTAACCATTCCCATTCTAAAAAAGGAGTTTTTAGAGGTAAAGCCATCGAATCCCATGCAGATTGAGGAATTTCTGCCATATTGGTTATCCATTTTATCTGGTAAGATGATTGAGTGTTACTCTTTGTAGCGATATTATTTTTGTTCATTAATTTCCAGAAACTATTAAATATCATTTTATTTTACAAGAAGGTATTAGATGTTGGTATTGGATAAATAAAAGATGAATCAAGAAAAGCTAGAAATAGATTTGATTGACATTTAGAACACTGTATAATAAAAAAATACACTCCTCAATATTTTTTTCTATCAGTTATGCCCGGTCGTAAAATAACTGGTTGGGGATTCCAAGGAGCAAACCAAGGTAATAACAGTAATCCGGGTATGGCTAAAATTATGGTAAATAGGAAAAATTCTGTCCACCCTATATTTTGGGCTATTTCTCCAGCAGGGGCAACTAATATATCTCGTCCTACAGCATATAAACTAGATAAAAGGGCGTATTGAGTGGCTGAAAATTTGGGATTACATAAACTCATCAAAAATGCTATAAAGGAGGCTGTGCCTAAACCGCCACAAAAATTTTCGATGTTAATTGTTAATACCATAATAGGGTAATTTTGTCCCGCTTTTGCCAAAATAAAATAGGCTATATTACTAATGGCTTGAATTGCCCCAAATACCCATAAGGAGCGATTTATGCCAATTTTACTCATTACTGCACCTCCTACTAGTGTTCCTACTATGGTGGCTAGTAAGCCCATTCCTCCTTGAATTGCACCAATATCTGTTTGAGTAAATCCTGTTTGCAGTAAAAAAGGTGTAGCCATATTTCCTAAAAAAGAGTCTCCTAGTCGATAGATATTGATAAATAACAGCATTAAAATTCCGTTTTTTATTCCTTCTCTTTGAAAAAAATCGATAAAAGGTAATATGACTGCTTCTTTTAAGGTTTGAGGAGCGTTATCATCTGATTCAGTTTGATCAAATAGGATTTCATTTTTATTATTTTCAAATTCTTCTGGTTTAGATTTTCCTTTAAATTTGGGATTGGGTGCAAATAGAGTAAAAATAATACTTAGTGACATCAGTCCAGCTAGACATAAATACACTAAATTAAAGGGGATTTTATCTGCTAAAATTAGGGCGAAAGCTCCTGTTAATAAAAGAGCGATACGATAGCCTAAAACGAACATAGCCGCACCTGCACCCATTTCTTTCTCTTCTAGTATATCTGTTCGATAAGCGTCTGCTACTATGTCTTGACTGGCACTAATAAAAGCAATGATAACGGCATTGATTGCTACTAATGCTAAGGCTTCTTTGGGTTTTTGAAAAGCCATTATGGCGATCGCCAATACTAATAAAATTTGAGTAATGATTAACCAGCCTCGACGACGACCTAAAAAGGGTGGAACAAATCTATCCATAAAAGGAGCCCACAAAAATTTTAGAGAATAAGGCAAGGCTACCAAACTAAATAAACCAATTGAGGTTAAGTCAACTCCCTCTTGAGTCATCCATGCTTGTAGAGTCTTACTGGTGAGAAGATAGGGTAATCCAGAAGAAAACCCAATTAATAATATGGCTAAGATTTTCTTGCTTTCAAATACTCGAATTAAGTTAAACATTTCTCAATAATTAGATAAGTAAAATTTATTTTACTCAAAAATCAACTCTTTTTAAGGATTAGTAATCTTATTTAATTTTTGTCAATCTTTTCATCAAATACTTTGAAGTGATTTACTAAAAAATTTTGAAGCGAAAATTAGTAATCATGCTATATTAACAAGGTAATTTAAAAAAGGAAATTTTTTAATGTTTTTTTCTAAACAGACTGTCAAAAACTTCAGTTTAGCTTTAAGTGCTAGTTTAAGTCTCGGTGTATTAAGTGCTATTTCGTCAGTTAATGCCCAACCTAAACCTACGACTAACAATCAATGTATTCCTTTAAGAGAAATTACTACCGATAAAACAGAAATCAGAAAACAAGTTCAAGTTACTTTATTATTAAGAGATAATTGGAATACAGATTTTGGTGTACCGGGTGGCAAAAATTTTAGTTTTTTTGTCGGTAATATGACTCCTGAAAATACCGGAAATTATGATGTTACTATCAATCTTCTATTTGCTAATGGCGCTACTGAAAGTGCTTTCAGTCGTAATGTCCCTATGCAAAAAGGGGAAACTTATTCTTTAACTTTCCAATCTTCTACTGGCCAACAACCTTTTAGAATTAATGCCAGAATTGGTGGTGCAAATAATAACGCTTATACCATATCTGTGGCAGCTTGTCCATAATTTTAAAAAATTAATATTTGATGGCGATCATTGGCGATCGCCATTTAGTAGCCATTATTTTTATTATGTTCGGCTAAGATTTTTTCTACTTTAGCCTCTTCAATTTTAGAAACTAATTTAGTTGATTCATGCAAATCTCTTTGCGTTTTAGTCAAACTAACAGTTGAACTTACACTAAAAAATAAACCCATTCCCATAAAACCTTTTACCCAAGCATCAACGGGTAAAAAAATAATTCCCGCAGAAGTCACCGAAATAGAAATAATAAAAGAAGCCCAAGTTTGAATAACCCAAGCAGCACTATGATCTTGATTTAATTGTGATTTTGCCATAAAAAACAACCTGAATTATCATTTTATCATTTTAATTATTATTATAATTCAAGATATTTTTTTTATAAAAATTATTTGTAATTATTACAATTTGTTTTATATTTGACGATCGCTAATTAAAAATTTTCTTCTGTCACCATGTAAAGAAACAAAATCTAAAAATTCCTGATCAACAGGTACACCATTTATTTGATTAGGAATATGCTTACCAGTACTAATATCAACTATATCTCGATGGTGCATTATTCCCAAACAATCCAATGACCATAAAGGAGTATAGTAAGTGCAATCTTCAAATAAATAATGAGTAACTTGACTGTGACGACTTTTAGTTTTATCCTTTTGAAAAGAGCCACCATGTAAAAGATTTGTACTCCAAATTAAAGCCTGTCCTTTTTTGGCTAAAAAATACTCAGTTTTAAGATCATAAACTTCTACTAATTTTTTCCAAATTTGAGAATAACAATCATAATTCTTATAAGGATTATCCACATCAGGAAATTTGCCAATTTGTTCATTCTTATAAATGGGTAATTTATGAGATTTTGGCAGGTAAAACAAAGGGCCGCTATCCATGGTTATATCTTCAAAAGCAACCCAAACAGCACACATATAACGCTCAGGAATTGAATGAAAATGAACAGAATCCGCATGAATAGATTGTTCAGTGCCGTTGGGAAAATTCATCGTTTGAAAAGGAATAGGTTTTCTGCCGTAAAGATTTTTCAAAAGTTCCATTATAACCTTATTAGAAGCAAACTTTTGAACAGAATTGCTCATTCTCCAAGCATCTTGTATCCTCTCATTAAAACCATTATTAATTTTTTCCCAATCATAATAATCGTATAATTCTTGATGCAAATTATCAATTAAATTATCAAAATCTGGCTCATAAAAATCAAAGATAGCATAACCATCTTCATATAAACTTTTGCCTATTCTTAAGGTTTCTTCAGAAAATTTATCTTGGGTGAAAAGTTGCTCAAAAAAAGGACTTTCCACAGGAGGCACATTAGGTAAAGGATTTATCCAATTATCCATTTTTTATACTTTGTTAATTTTGTTAATAGAGATTTTTATCGATACTGCAAAAGGTTAAAAATAGATTTTTTATATTTAGATTAACGATACTGAAACTTAATATTAAAGGTTTTATTGGGTTTTGTACCTTAACCCAACCTACAAAAATTAAGCCGTTTATAGTATGATTAAGAACTTTTCAAAATAAGCATAAAGATGATGATTTCAAACTTTATTTTATTGTAAAGCTGGGTGCATCAATCTATTATTTTGGATATTTAAACCCTTCCCTAAGGCTTGATCTTTTTCTAAAGCTTTAATACCATCATTTGCTAACTTTAAAATATATGGTAAAGTGCTATTATTTAAAGCTTGAGTCGCCGTTCGAGGTACAGCACCCGGCATATTGGGTACACCAAAATGAATTACTCCTTCTTCTTCATAAATAGGGTTACTATGGGAAGTAGTACGTAAAGTTTCAATACAACCACCTTGATCTACAGCCACATCAATAATAACCGAACCTTGTTTCATTTGACTAACCAAAAAACGAGACACTAAAACAGGAGCTTTTTTTCCCGTAATTAAAACCGCACCAATTAACAAATCAGCTTGTGGTACAACATTATTAATATTGTCAGAATTGCTATATAGTAACTCCACTCTCGAACCAAATAAAGTCTCTAAATAGGCTAATCTCTCCACATTCACATCTAAAATTTGCACTTTTGCTCCCATGCCGATCGCCATTCTAGCTGCTTCTGTACCAACTACACCACCCCCTAAAATGACTACATTTCCTTGACTTACCCCTGGAATACCCCCTAATAATACCCCTCTACCTCCTTGTTGCTTCTCTAGGTATCTTGCACCAAATTGCACGGATAAACGACCTGCAATAACGCTCATAGGGTGTAATAAAGGTAATCTTCCATCAGATAACTCTACCGTTTCATAGGCGATCGCCGTTACACCTGTAGTAAGTAAGTATTGCGTCAATTCAGGTGCTGCAGCCAAATGTAGATAAGTAAACAAAAGTAAATCAGAGCGAAAATACTGATATTCTGAAGATAAAGGCTCTTTTACCTTAACAACTAAAGATTGATTCCAAGCCTCTTGAGCATTAACAATTGTAGCACCCGCAGACACATATTCTTGATCACTAAAACCCGAACCGATACCAGCAGCAGACTCTACAAAAACTGAATGATCATTTTCAACTAAAACTTTAACACTAGCAGGAGTTAACCCAACTCTAAATTCTTGATCTTTAATTTCTTTAGGAATGCCAATATTCATAAAATATAGAACTAATAATATTCACAATATACAATCATGGCATAATTTTTAGAAATGAGTTACAAATAATTGAAAATTGACAATCAACAATATATAGTAATGCACAGGTTAGTTAAGATATTTTAACCCTTAAGGGCAAGGGGTTTTAACTCCTTGTTAACGTTTTAAGCATCCTGCCTAGGCGACGACTATAAAAATTATCTTAATAAATTAAAAATTAACAGCAAAAATGAACGATTTTAGTACTCTGATTACCATAGCAATTCCTTTAGGAATAATTGTTAGTAGTTTTTTATTAGGAATTATTTTAGAGAAATATTTATTAAAAATTTGCAAAAAATTTGATGATCATTCTCACTTAGAATCTTATACAATAATTGTTCAATCTTTTCAAGGAGTAATTTTAATTTGGTCAATTTTAGGGGGAATTACATTAGCATTACCCTTTATTTATTTACCCACAGCTTTAACCATTTTAATCCAAAAAATAATAATAGTTATTTTTTCAGGATCAACTACCATTTGTATCGCCAAATTAGCTGTTAATTTAATTCAAGTTTATAGTCAAAAAAATGAAAATACATTACCTCTTACTTCTCTATTTTCCTATCTAACCCAAGTCTTAATTTTTATTATCGGATTTTTAATTACCATTCAATCTTTAGGCATAAAAATTACCGCCTTAGTGGCAGCTTTTGGTATTGGTAGTTTATCCATTGGTTTAGCTTTCCAAAACACCTTAACCAACTTAATTTCTGGAGTAAATATTATCGTTTCTCGTAAAATTAGACCGGGTGATTATATAGAATTAAAAAACGGAGAACAAGGCTACGTAACCGATGTAGAGCTTAAATATACAGTAATAAAAGACATTAATAATAATACAATTGTTATTCCTAATTCTCAAATAATTGATGCTAGTTTTAAAAATTATAGTTTGCCTGAAAAAGAAATGTTAATTCCTATAACAATTGGAGTAAACTATGAAAGTGATTTAGAAAAAGTGGAACAAATTACTCTGAATATTGCCAAAGAAATCATGCTAAATATTGAGGGAGGAGTGCCAGAATATGAGCCTTTTTTGCGTTACGAAAAAATGGATTATTTTGCGATTAATTTTACTATTTATTTAAAAATCAAAGAATATTATGATCAATTAATTATTAAACATGAATTTATTAAAAAACTTACCAAAACTTACCAACTAGAAGGAATAAAAATCGCCTTTTATCCCCTCGATAATTATTCTTTATTAAGCAATAAAATTGATGTTAATTTAGATAAATAAAGTCTTAATTTTTAGGTTAATAACATCATAAATATAATTATTTTTTTACTTAATTCTTATTAATTAATTATTTTGTAATTTGAGTAATTAGATGATTTAATTCGGGTAAAATTAATTTTTCTAAAGCTAATTTAACCGCCTTACTCGAACCGGGCAAAGCGAAGATCAACTTATTTTTATATACTCCAGCGATCGCCCTCGTGGCGATCGCCCTCGAACCAATTTCTTGATAACTCAAAAAACGAAATAACTCCCCAAACCCTGATAAAGTTTTATCTAAAAGAGATTCTATTGCTTCATAAGTAGTATCTCTCGATGATACACCCGTACCACCATTTAAAATCAAACAATCAATATCAATATGAGTAACCCATTGTTTAACTTGTTCAGTAATTCCTTGAAAATCATCTTTAATCAGAGAATAAGCAATTATTTTATGATTAGCATCAAGTAATAATTCTTTAATTATTTTACCACTTTGATCATCAACAAAAGTACGAGTATCGCTAATAGTTAAAATAGCACAATTAACCGTAAAAAAAGCCAAATCAGGGTGAGGAATTTTTGCCATAACATAACTTTTGCCAAAACAGGAAATAAGACAATAACAAAACTTTTAGTAATAAAAAACAAGTTAAAATTATTACTAAGATTTAGTAAACCCTAAATCATTTTCTTGTGCATAACGTTCCATAAACCGTATAAAACGATCCCATTCGTCTTTAGATTTGATTATATAACTAGCTTCTATTGCTTTTGGTTCGCCATTAATAAACTTACATTTTACCTCACGAGAAGACAATTCACCTTCTTCATCAATTAAATACATTCCCGTAATTTCTTGCTTACTTTCCTTTCCTAAAATGTCCGTATTTTCAAAATAAAAAGTAGCCATACCATTTGTACCATCTTTAGAGCGAGTTATTTTTACATCAGGAATAGATGTCTCATTAATACCACGGGAAAACTGAATTACTGCCATAAATTTTAGAAAAATTTTAATTTGATTTATACTTAATTTTATGCTGATTTTCTGCTTTTCATCTCCTTTAAAACGCTAAAATATCTTACTTAAAAAAATATTGTTTGATTTAAAACGTCCTAGCTTGAGTATTTTTGAGAAATGAGTTAAGCATTATTTTTACTTATCATCATAATTAAACTTTTTACCAGCACACCAAATCATATCATAGTATTGTTACTTAATTCTTAAATAGAATAAAAATTATCGTTTTATCAATTTTATTAATTAGTCATTAAAATTAGTTCAACAAATTAAATTAAACTACAAAAAATAATTATTAATCACTAAATATAATTAAAAATTAATCAATAATTATTAATACCAAAAACTCTAAAAAAATTAATAAAAAAGAGTATCAAAAAGAAAAAAAAAGATGCTAGAAACGAAAGTACATTCAGAATTATTATCATTTTTAAGAAATACTAAATCAGAAAATTGGATACATCATTTAACCATGGCACGTTTAATAGCTAGAGGTTTAAGATTAGAACGTTCCGCCATAATCCAAACAGGAGTTAACCGAAATAAATATTATTTAAGTTATTTAACACCAGCATTATTAACCCAAAAATCAGTAATTTTAGTAACATCTTCAGCTATTCAAAAACAACTAATTGAAAAAGAAATACCAGAACTTCAA
Source organism: uncultured bacterium (assembly GCA_964634505.1). Taxonomy (GTDB): domain Bacteria; phylum Cyanobacteriota; class Cyanobacteriia; order Cyanobacteriales; family Cyanobacteriaceae; genus CAZWLZ01. Next base: position 10,618 of record CAZWLZ010000031.1, read on the forward strand.
TTAGCTTTAAATACAACCAAATTAGTAATTAATAACTATCAAGAAAACATTATAAATAAATCGTCAACTTTGATCTTAATTTCTCCATCAAAATTATTAGAAATGATTTTTAATAATGACCATAAATTATTAAAAAATATCCCTATTATGATCGAAGAAGCAGAAAAATTAGAACAAGAAATTAGACAATTTTTATCAATAACAATTGAATCTTACCACTGGTTAGAATTGCAACAAGAATTACCTCAATATAAAACTTTAATTAGAGATATTTTAATTAAATTAACTGTTAAATTTTTTGCCCATCCAGAAAATCCAGAAGACATTTTTGCATTAGAAAAAGAGGAATATCAAATAATTTTAGATTTCTTAAACTTTTTATTAAAAAATAATCACTTAATAACAAATTTTGAGACTTTTTATCAAAAATTAATAGAAAAAAATAATATAATTTATGTTAAATTAAACCGTAAAAAAGGAGTATTTAGCTTAACTATATTACCTTTAAATTTGGATAAAAATTTAATTAATAAAATATGGTTAAATCTGAATATATTTTTAATTAGTAGCTACTTAGAAAATACCAAAGAAGCTTTTAACTACTGCCAATCTTTAGGACTAGATAATAGTAAATTAACTTGCTTAAAATTTAATACTGATCCTCAAAATAACTTAGTAAAATTATATTTACCCAAAAATATTCCTCTTCCAAATACACCCCAATTTCAAGAAGTATCAATTAAAGAAATTATGGCATTAATTGGTATTATTAAAAATCAAAATCAATTAAATATAATTCTAACTAATGATGTTCCTTTAAAAGGTCAATTTGCTTCTAAATTAGCTGCTCATTTTGGTTCAAGAGTAACCTTAGAAAATCAAAATTTATCTAGTTTAAAAAATAAAAATATTTTAATATGTGGTTGGGATTTTTGGAAAGAAAATCAATATAAATTACCGACTCCTAAATTAATCATAATTGCAACTTTACCGATTCCTTCTTTAGAAAATCCTTTAATTTGTGCTAGAGTTAATTACGAAAAAAATCAAGGTAATGATTGGTTTAGAAATTATCTTTTACCCATAGCCATTCGAGAAATGCAAAATTCTTTAATCTCCATTAGGGATTGTCAAGGGGTTTTGGCGTTGTTAGACAGTAGAGTTAATTTTCGTAGTTATGGTACTATTATTTTAAAAGCATTAGAACCTTTTGCTATTATTAATTATCTTGATTTAACTTGGTTTTTATAGCCTAATTTGTAACAGTTTCTTAATTTTTTTTGTTAAAACATTTTAGTAAAATGTTCACTCTACAAAGATTATAGATTTTTATCTTATCCTGATCTAAAAATGTATTGATATGACTGTGTTCTTATAATTTGCTATGCTTCTTTATAAAGAATAATTTGGTAAAAAATTATGTTTAAAGATTTTCATATCAAAAATTTTAGGTGTTTTAAAGACACTAAAATAGAAGGTTTTGAAAGAGTTAATTTAATAGGAGGTAAAAATAATGCGGGTAAAACGGCTTTATTAGAAGCCTTATTTTTATTTATTTCTCCCGAACCTGAAAGTATATTGTTTCTGAAAAAAATTAGGCGAGAATTGTTATCTTCAATTCAAAAAAATCCTGAACAAACTTGGGCTAATTTCTTTTTTAATAATCAAAAAGACTCTGTTATTGAACTTAAATTAAGTGATCAAATAAATTATTATGATGATGAACTATTAGATATAGTAAGAACTGTTAAATTAACCAGTCAAGATAGTATTAAACCCAACTTTGATAATATTGATCTTAAAAATTTAGACGAAAATCTGACGGGTTCGTCAAAATATATTTTATCCGCTTTAAAGATTAATTCAACTATTAATGATGATTATTTTGAGTATGAAAAAGACTATACTCTAATCGCCAATCCTCTAGGAGAAATAGAAATAAGTTCTTCATCAATATCTGAACCAATTAGAGACAAAAGTGGACAACATCTACCCAAATACAAGAATAGTAATATTGTAAATCTTGTACGCAAATCTTTAAATAAAACACCTATTTTTTGTTTATCATCATTTGTCAAATATTCGCATCAAGAATTAGCCCATAATTTTGATACTGCAATTTTAAATAATAAGTCTAATAAAATTTTAAATATACTGAAAAAGTTAGATCCATCTATTGAAGAAATTAGAACTTTAAGTATAGGTGAACCTGATATTTATTTGAGAAGAAAAGATGAAACTTTTTTACCAATTTCTTTATTTGGTGATTGTTTTAAAAGAGTTTTAGATATTATTCTACAGTTAATAAATGCTAAAAATAGTGTTTGTTTAATTGATGAAATAGAAAATGGCATTCATTATCAAAATCAAAGAGAATTTTGGCGAAATTTGTTTAAATTAGCTGTAGAATTAGATATTCAAATTTTTGCTACTACTCATAGTTTAGAAATGATTCAAGCTTTTGCAGATGTAAGTTTACAATCTTATCGTGAACAGTCGGCTTATGTAGGTTTACAATCTTATCGTGAACAGTCGGCTTATTTTGAACTTGCTAGAAACCAAAAAACCAATGAAATAGTAAGTATAAAAAGAGATTTAGAACTTTTACAATATTCACTTAAACAAGAAAAAGGAGTGGGTTTAAGAGGTGAGTAATATTTTGATTGTTGAGAGTAAAAATGATAAAATATTCATTGAATCTTTAATTAAATACATAATAAATATTAATGTTAATAACAAAATTATAGTAGATGAATATGAATCTTTAAATGGATTATCAGAAACAACTTTAATAAAAAAATTAGAAAGTCTAAATGCTCGGAATTTTAAAAACCCAATTGATAAAATAGGTATTCTCCTTGATATTGATGATGTCACTTTACAAAAAAGACTAGACTTTGTTAATAAATGTATTCAAAAAGTTTTCCCTAACTCGCCAAAATTTGATCAACAAAATAAACTTTATGAAATTCCAAGTAATCAAATAAATATTGCCACTTATTTTACTAATGTTAATGGACAAGGAGAATTAGAAACTGTTTTAAAAGCCATTAAAACCCAAGATTCAAGTCATGCAGATTGTTTGGAAAGTTGGCAAAAATGTATTGAAAATAAAGAAAAGAATCTTAACCTAAAAGACTTTAATAAGTTTTGGATTACTCTGTATATTCGTTATGATACTTGTTCAGATGATGATAGAAAACAAGCGGGCAAAAAATGCAGTATGAGTAGGTTTGAGTATATCATGAAGGAGAAAAGTTATATTTGGGATTTTGAACATGAAGTTTTAAAAGAATTAAAAGATTTTTTGCAATTATTTACTTAAAAATTCTTAATATGGATGACACACAAGAACTTAATTAAAATTTTAGAAAAGAAAATATTAGGAATAAATTAAATATTAGAAATTACGAAGAGCTATATTTTAGATAAAAATAAAAACCTGTTGCTGTGCAAATTCCCATTGCCAAGTTTGAACAAATAGAAGAAATTATGGAAAATTATGGTTTAGTACGATTAATGGAAGAAGTTGAAGCTGATAATTTATAAAAAATATCATGATTTATGTTGTTGGAATTGGTTTAGATGGTGTTGAAAGTTTAAGTAAAAAAGTCTTGGAAATTATCTCTCAAGCAACTATTATAATAGGTAGTAAACGTCATTTAAGTTACTTTTTAAATCACTGTGCAAAGGCTATTGAATTAAGTAATTTAGAAGAAATAATTAGGGATATTAAGAAGTATTTAAAAACAGATAATTTTATTGTAATTTTAGTTAGTGGTGATCCTTTATTTTTTGGTTTAGGGCGTTTTTTATTAGCTAATTTTTTGCCCGAACAATTAGAATTTTTTCCGCAAATAAGTTCAATTCAATTAGCTTTTAATAGGGTTAAAATTTCTTGGCAAGATGTTAAAATTGTTAGTATTCATGGGCGTGATTTTACTGAGTTAATTTCTTGTTTACAAACTGGATCAGAAAAAATTGCTGTTTTAACTGATAATATCCACAATCCTTTGAGTATTTTAAATTTATATAAAAGTTTAAATATTCCTGTGATTTATGATTTTTGGGTTTGTGAAAATTTAGGGGGCGATGAGGAAAAAATAAGTTATTTTGCTGAAGGCAAAAATTTAGAAAATAATTCTTTTGCTTCTCTTAATATTGTCATTTTAATCAAAAAAAAATCACCTATTAAAACTAATTTAGATTTAGAAAAATTACCTTTATTTGGATTAGATGATTCCCTCTTTTTTAGCTTTCCAGATCGTTCAGGATTAATGACTAAAAGAGAGATTAGATTAATAATTTTAGGTGAGTTAAATTTACAACCAAATCAAGTTATTTGGGATATTGGTGCAGGTACAGGTAGTGTATCTATTGAAATTGCTCGTTTGTGTCCTTCTTCTCATATTTTGGCGATCGAAAAAACGGCTATTGGTATTACTTTAATTAAAAAAAATTGTGATCTTTTTGATGTAAAAAATATTACTGTAATTCAAGAAAAGGCACCTCAAAACTTAGATAAATTACCGTTACCTAATCGTATTTTTATTGGTGGTAGTGCTGGAAATTTAGCAGAAATTTTAAAAGTTTGTCAAGAAAAATTGATTACTAATGGTAAAATTATTATTGCTTTAGCCACTTTAGAAAATATGCAAGAAAGTATTAATTTTTTTAAAGAAAATGGTTGGGAATATAATCTTTTACAAGTACAAATATCTAAGTCTATTCCTATTGCTAATTTAACTCGTTTTAATCCTCTTAATCCAGTTACGATTATTAGTGCGAAAAAAGATTTTAATTTAAAGAAAGTTTAATCATAATGAAACTTACAACTAAGAATAATAATCTCCGTGTCAGTAACTTTATAAACTAAACGATGTTCATCATTAATACCTCTCGATCAATAACCTTTTAGTGTATATTTTAAGGGTTCTGGTTTACCAAGTCCAGAAAAAAGATGACGGAGAGAATCGTCAATTAATTCAACAATTTTTTGATAAAGTTTTTTATTTTCAGTAGCCCATTCATTAAATTGTTTAAATGCTTTGGAATCAAAAACTATATTTCTCATGCCATTGTTCTGAACTAATCTGGACAAGATTTTCTTGTTTGTCAACTCTTTCTAATGCTTCTAATAGTTCTCGTCGATTAGCTTCTGTAGAAAGGAGATATTCTGTTGTATCTAATTCAGTTTCATCAGAAGGAATAAGAATAATAATTTCTACTTCCATCCCTTCTTTAAGTTCGGTAGATTGTAACTCAATTGTTCCCTTCTTCCCCACAACTGTTTTCTTTTTTACTGCTTTTATCAAGGTTTTCTCCCAAAATAATTAACTTTTAGGCTAAATAAAATAATTTTGTTGTTCTTTACTTTGGCAGATTCTTACTTATTGATATTTGCCATTGTGAATCTTCATATTTTTATTTTAGATTTTAGGTTAACTTGTGAATTTATTGATTAAATTTTGTAATCAAACGATAAGCGGTGGCGTTTCAGGAGGAACTTTAGGAGTATTATAAATAACTTGTAATTCTAAATCCAAAAACTCGCTTAATTCTTTTCCTAGCCACCAAAATTAGGCATCGGTTAATCCTTTGATGGAATATTTATTTGAACCTGCACAAATAAAGAACTCCCCTTCTGTTCTGACTTTGCCTCTGTTTAGCTGCGTACCTGTGTCATCATAAAATTTATCAAATTCATAAGCAGGTGAATATCCTAAAAGGGAAATTTCTGAACGATCATTACTTAAAGCCTTTTTTTTGTGAGGATCATTGTCATAATATTCATTTATTTTTTGCTTGTCAATAACAATTGTTTTTATCCCGATGACTTTAGTAAAGAAAATCGCACCTACTATATTAACTATAAATAACCATAATATAAGTAGATGAATATCAAAGAGAAAAAACAATCCAGACAAGAGAAAAACTGCAACAATGAGACAAGTCGCAATAAACCCAAGTTGATTACTCATAATAAATTTAGATACTTTAGGAAATATTATTTCTAGTTGATCACGATCGCCAATTAACCGTATTTTCGTATTTTTAGGTTTTAAATCTTGACGCATACTAAAACTACCATCACTAGAATTTAAAGCACTTTGGGCTACCTTAGCAGAAGCAAAACGGCGATCGCCAAATGGTTGAGTCATCTTATCTAACCATTGCCCAAACCTTTTACTTAATTGATGGGCATTAAATTTAACTTGCCCATTAACTTGAGCAATCTGGACTGGATGAGTGCCAGTAGCCAGATAAATTATGGTCATTCCTAAACTATACCAATCAGAAGCGGGTATAGCTTCACTCCCAAATTGTTCTAAGGGAATATAAGTACTTGGACAAAATCAATTGTGTATTTTACGATCAAAATTTTGATGGGCAGAACTCATCCTACCTTTTACCAAATGTTAAATGAATTCTGTTCAGGTACTTATTTTATGTGAACAAGCCCATTCAAAAAGTAAAAAACTTAAAAGTTTAAAACCTGATAAAAATCATTGATTTACAAAGAAAAAAAAGTTTTAGTTGATAAATTAATCAGATCAGTCTAGTATTGGTTTATATAATCTAGTTTAATAAAAATTTAATTCCTTCGTTTAATATAAACTTAACTGTGGAAATTCCTTTAGACTATTACAGAATTTTAGGTGTACCGATCTCAGCAAGTGATGAGTTGTTAATACAAGCTTATCGAGATCGTTGTCTTCAATTACCCCGTCGTGAGTATAGTCAATATGCGATCATGGCACGAAAACAATT
>CAZWLZ010000032.1:0-17347 GCA_964634505.1 uncultured bacterium
GTTCCATTTGTTGCATACAAGCATTTAAACCTGCGGCAAACTCATAACGACTTAAAGCACGATTTCCTCGAAAGGTTTGATCAGGATAACCAACAATACAACCATAACGCTCTACTAGCGATCGCAAAGCCTCATAAGCCCAATCAGTGGGAGAAACATCTCTTAATTGCGACACACTGTTAACCTGTGTCATAATACCATCAACAGGAGTTTCACGGTTATCATCATTAAGTGAAGAAAATGGAGAAAGTGGACTATTTAATGAATTATTAGAGAAATTCGTTGATTCTTCGTTAGCTAATGCTGATCCTTCTAACATCAAGGCTGTGTAAACAAAAGGAAAAACTAAAAGTTGACTAATAAATTTCCAATTATTATACATGATATTGCTAAGGTTGCTTTTTAACATTTTTATGAAATACTCCTTATCTAAGTAGTATGTTTGCCAAAAAAATTCTTGATAATAGTATAGTTTAAATTTTCCAATTTTGTAAAGTGATTACGAGAATTCGTGATAGAATATTATTCTTCTTTTAATACAACAATATTTTTTACTACTATTTTTCTATTTAACCTACGACACGGGGGCAACTATTTTATTCGTTCGTTAATAAAAGCATTTAGAATAGCTAAGACATTGAACAGTTACCTTCCTTATAGAACATAAATTTAGTAGCTTTTTTTAGTCATACTACTTTAGGCGATCGCTATTTTTAAAAATTAATTTTAATCCTCATCAGAAGAAAGTAAACTTTTCCAAGCAGCCTTAACACCGACAAAAAAACCACGAGTAGAAGTAGAAACTTTTTGAACTTGTTTTTTACTAACTACAATAGTAGTATCAATCTCCTTCACTGTATTAGAAGCACTTTTAACCCCTTGGGTAACTTCATTACCCAATTCTGTAATGGACATATTCGTTAACTTAATCGCTTCTAAAAAAGTAGGAAATTCTCGATTAAGAGTATCAAATAATTTTTCCGCACTACGAGCTGCCCGACTCAATTCTTGAAAGGCTGGAATGGCACTAACTAATAAAGCCGTCAAACTAATTGTTACTAATAATATTGAAAATCCTAGCCAAAAAAAAGGTTCTGTCACAATTGTTAATATCTGTGTAGTGGTTTAATAGTTTCTTAGGAGTTATTAATTTCCTTACTTGCTTTTATGCCTATGGCGATCGCCTTTTTCACTTTAGATAAATTCTGATGCCATTGAGATTTAGCAATAGTAGCAACATGCTCAGAATTAAGTTGAAAAGTAGTAGTTATATCTTCAGCCATTTGGGGTAAAGCATCCGCCGTTTTAGCTAAAATCTCTTTAGTTTCTTTTCCCTTACCAGAGGATAAAATCAAGGTAGTAACAAATCCAACTAAACTACCCACCAACACACCGCCGACAAAAGTTACTGTGTTATTTTTTTCACTCATCTTAATGCCTTTAATTTTATGATGTAACCTAATTATATCTTAGTAATCACCATTGATAATCGCTAATCTTCAAGATAAAAAAATTCTCTTTTAAATAATCATTTAGAAAAGTAACATTATCTTATTTTTAAAAGGGATTATTGTTAAATTAGTATTAATAAGAATATTAATTGAGGAGTGAAAACTAATGAAAATCACTCGTTTAGAGTTTATTGTTGTAGTAATTATTCTTGGTGTTTTAGGGGCGATCGCCTTACCCAACCTATTAGAAGGTTGCGTGGCTAAATCAATAAATTCGGAAGGAAAAAATGCAGTTGGAACATTAAATCGAGGTCAATATGGCTATCATTTTGAGAAATATAAATTTGCATCTAATATTCAAGAATTAGGTGTTACATTACCTGAAAGTAAATAATTAAAACAATAGTTAATTTTTTATCTTAAGTACAAGCCATGAAAAATTATCAAAAAAATCAAAAATTAGCATTAAATTTTCAACAAGAAATTAAACCGATTATAAAAGATTACTCTTATTTCTTATTAATATACACTTTCAAAAATCAAGAAAAAGGATCACTTATAATTCGGATTTTTTTCTACTTAATAATCAGTGGGTTTTTAGTGGCGATCGCCTTACCTTCTTATTTTCATCGTTTTCATTTTGGTCGTCCTCGTGGTTGTGCACCATGGATAGCGGGAAAAAATGCGGTGGGAACATTAAATCGGACTCAACAAATCTATCATTTTGAAAAACAGACATTTGCATCTAATATTCAAGACTTAGGTGTTACATTACCTGAGAGTAAAGATTACAATTTTTTACTAGAAGCTACACCAGGGGCAAGTTATGCTCTTAGTCTTTCTAAAAATTATCAAAAAGATCAACCTAATCAACCAAAAAGTTATAGTGGTGCAACATTTTTTGAAGAGAAAATAAACAGTTATCAACAAATTATTTGCGAAACTAATGAGGGAGTTGAAAAACCGACAAAACCAATTTTAAAAAAAGGTATTTTAACTTGTCCCCAAAATATGACCGAAATTAAATAATTAAAACAATAGTTAATTTTTTATCTTAAGTACAAGCCATGAAAAATTATCAAAAAAATCAAACATTAGCATTAAAATTTCAGCAAGAAATTAAACCGATTATAAAAAATAACTTTTATTTCTTATTAAGATATACTCTGAAAAATAACGAAAAAGGAAATATATATATATAGATATTTAGTGTATTAGTAATTATTCTTGTTTTGGCAGTGATCTCCTTACCTAACCTATTAACTTGTCAGGGTAGATCAATAAGTCCGGAAGGGAGAAATGCAGTTGAATTATTAAATCGTGGCCAAATTGCCTATCATTTTAAGAAGCAGAAATTTGCATCTAGTCTTCAAGAATTAGCTGTTACATTACCTACCAGTGAATATTACAATTTTGTGGTAGAAACTACCCCTACGATAGCTTATGCCCTTAGTGTTCTCAAAAATTATCAAACATATCAAGTAAAAAGTTATAGTGGTGCGATATTTTTTAACGAAAAAACAAACAGTTATCAAAAAATTATTTGCCAAACTAATGAGGGAGTTGAAAAACCGACAAAACCAATTTTTAAAAAAGGTATTTTAACTTGTCCCCAAAATATGACCGAAATTAAATAATTAAAATAATAGTTAATTTTTTATCTTAAGTACAAGCCATGAAAAATTATCAAAAAACTCACAATTTAGCATTAAATTTTCAGCCAGAAATTAAACCCATTATAAAAGATAACTCTTATTTCTTATTAAAATATAATCTCAAAAATAAAGAAAAAGGATCACTTCTAATTCGGATTTTTTTCTACTTAATAATCAGTGGGTTTTTAGTGGCGATCGCCTTTCCCAATTTATTTCTTGTGCAAGGAAGTAAATGCGGTAATTTAGAAATTGCTATAGGAAAAAATTTTATTGGTACATTAAATCGTAGTCAACAAGCCTATCATTTTGAGAAACATAAATTTACATCTAATATTCAAGACTTAGGTGTTACTTTACCTGAAAGTAAATATTACAATTTTTTAGTAGAAGTTAACCCTAGCATAGCTTATGCCCTTAGTATTCCCCAAAATTATCAAAAAGACGGAGTAAGAAGTTATAGCAGTGCGATATTTTTTGATAATAAAACAAACAGTTATCAACAAATTCGTTGCCAAACTGATGGGAAAATTGAACAACCCACAAAACCGATTTTTACAAAGGGGATTTTAACTTGTCCAGAAAATATGATCGAAATTAAATAAACATTAAAGAAAATATTAAATATGGATATTATTAAAGGTTTTTTAATACTAGGATTAATTTTTATCCCTTTGGAAAAGATTTTTAGTTTACATCGGCAAAAAATCTTACGTCAAGGTTGGCAATTAGATATTTTTTATTTTTTTACGGGTAGTTTTTTTAGTAAATTAGGTCTTTTTTTTAGTGCTAGTATTGCTATTTTGATCGCAGAAAATTTTAGTAATGAATCATTAAAATTAATAGTCAATAATCAAACTTATCTTTTTCAATTTTTTGAAGCGGTTTTAATTGCAGAAATTGGTTATTATTTTGCTCATCGTTTATTTCATACTGTGCCTTTTTTCTGGAAATTTCATCAAATTCACCATAGTGTTAAACAATTAGATTGGTTAAGTGCCGTAAGAGTGCATCCTATTGAACAACTTTTAACTAAACTGTGTCAGATGATTCCTTTATATTTTCTAGGTTTTTCTACTCAAATTTTAGGTGTTTTTTTCCTTTTTTCTGCTGGAATGAGTTTTTTTATCCACTCTAATATTAGTTTTAAAATTGCTTATTTAAAATATTTAATCGTTACCCCCCAATTTCATCATTGGCATCACGAAATTAATAAAAACAATTTTAATTATTCTGCCCAATTACCTTTTATCGATTGGCTATTTGGAACTTTTTATTTACCAAAAAATAAACATTCTCAATTTTATGGTGTTACGGAATCAATTCCTGTCAATTATTGGCAACAATTTATTTATCCTTTTAAACAATTAATGAGGTAAAAAAAATGAATACTAAAACAGTTAAACTTTCTCCCCCTTTAATAACTTTAATGGTTATTAGTTTATTAAGTCTTGGTGTGGCGATCACCATTCCTATTTGTACTAATATGAGTGTTGTTACTTTTATTCGTAGTTTAAATTCTGAAAGTATTACACCAGAAGAATTAAATTTATTACAGAAAAATAATTCTAATTCTTTGATTTTAATTGATGTGCGATCGCCAGAAGAATACGACGAAGGACACATAAAAGGAAGTGTATTAATTCCCATAACCGATATTGAGCAAGGATTTGGAGTAACAGAAATCAGTAAATTAGCTAAAAAAAATAGCTCAAATAATACTATAGTTTTATATTGCACCCATGCAACTCGATCTCTTAAAGCCTATCAGATTTTGAAAAAAAATGGCATAGCAACAGTTAATCTTAAAGGGGGGATAACAGCTTGGGATAAGAAGTTGAATGCTCCGCACAATAAAAGTTAAAGCTAAAAAATTTACTTCGATCTAGTTTAATTAGACATTTGCATAAATTAATAAATTAAAATCATTAATAGTGTTAAGATTTGGATTAAAAGAGAAAAGCGAGAATAAAAGGAAAAATTAGAATGGAAGAATATGATAAGTCGATCTCCTTTTTTGAAGGAAGAGATATAAAAATCAAAGTAGGATTATTAGCACCTCAAGCAGGTGGTTCGGTTTTAATTCAAGCAGGCGAAACTGCTGTATTTGTTACCGCTACAAGAGCTCAAGGTAGAGAAGGAGTTGATTTTTTACCCCTAACGGTAGATTATGAAGAAAGATTGTATGCGGCAGGACGTATTCCTGGTGGTTATTTACGCAGGGAAGGAAGACCTCCAGAAAAGGCAATTTTAACCAGTCGTTTAATCGATCGCCCTTTGCGTCCTCTTTTTCCCAGTTGGTTAAGAGACGATATTCAGGTGGTGGCTAGTACCTTTTCTATGGACGAAGATGTCCCCCCTGATGTCTTAGCTGTTACGGGGGCTTCCATCGCCACGTTAGTAGCACAAATTCCTTTCTGTGGCCCTATGGCAGCGGTTCGAGTTGGCTTAGTTAATGATGAATTTATCATTAATCCTACTTTCCGAGAAATCGAAAACGGTGATCTTGATTTAGTGGTAGCTGGTACTCCAGACGGTGTGGTAATGGTAGAAGCGGGGGCGAATCAGTTACCTGAAGAAGACATTATTGAAGCTATTGAGTTTGGTTATGAAGCTATTTTAGAGTTAATTCAAGCTCAAAAAGATTTGATGGAAGAATTAGGGCTTACCATTCAAATTGAACCTCCTGCCAATGTTAATGAGGCTTTAGAAGGATTTATTGCCCAAAAAGCTACCGCTAAAATTAAGGAAATTCTTACTCATTTTGATTATGATAAGACAGCTCGAGATTTGGCTTTAGAGGAAGTTCAAAAAAATGAAGTTGAATTGGCGATCGCCGAATTACCAGAGGAAAATGAAATTAAAATAGCCGTCGATAATGATACTAAAGCCATTTGTAAATTGTTTAAGTCTTTAACTAAAAAGTTAATGCGTTCTCAAATTATTGAAGATGGCGTAAGGGTTGATGGTCGTAAATTAGACGAAGTTCGTCCTATTTCTTGTCGAGTTGGTTTATTACCTGCTAGAGTTCATGGTACGGGCTTATTTCAACGAGGTTTAACTCAAGTTTTATCTATTGCTACTTTAGGCACTCCGGGAGATGCCCAAGATTTAGCCGATGATTTACACCCTGACATCGAAAAACGTTATTTACATCACTATAATTTCCCACCCTACTCAGTGGGAGAAACAAGACCTTTACGCACCCCAGGCCGCCGAGAAATCGGTCACGGTGCATTAGCAGAAAGGGCGATCGTGCCTGTGTTACCCACTCAAGAGCAATTTCCTTATGTAATTCGAGTAGTTTCAGAAGTACTATCTTCTAATGGTTCAACCTCTATGGGTTCGGTTTGTGGCTCAACTTTAGCTCTAATGGATGCTGGAGTGCCTATTACTAAGCCAGTAAGTGGTGCGGCTATGGGCTTAATTAAAGAAGGAGATGAAATTCGCATTTTAACCGATATTCAAGGCATAGAAGACTTTTTAGGAGATATGGACTTTAAAGTAGCAGGTACAGATAAAGGTATTACTGCTTTACAAATGGATATGAAAATCACTGGTTTACCCATGAGGGTTATTGCCGATGCTATTAAACAGGCTACTCCAGCTCGTTTACACATTCTTGAAAAAATGTTAAGTACTATTGATCAACCTCGCAAAGAGTTATCACCTTATGCTCCCCGTTTAATGACTATCAAAATTGATCCTGAAATGATTGGTTTAGTCATTGGCCCTGGCGGTAAAACCATTAAAGGTATTACGGAACAAACAGGCTCTAAAATTGATATTAACGATGATGGTACAGTAACTATCTGTTCAGTTCAAGCAGAACGGGCAGAACAGGCTAAAAACATCATTTACAATATGACTCGTAAGCTCAATGAAGGTGATGTTTATGTAGGGCGTGTCACTCGCATTATTGATATTGGTGCTTTTGTTGAAGTTTTACCAGGTAAAGAGGGTATGATTCATATTTCTCAATTAGCTGAACATCGTGTCGGCAAAGTAGAAGATGAAGTAGCCGTTGGTGATGAAATTGTGGTCAGAATACGAGGTTTTGATCAAAAAGGTCGTCTTAATCTAACCCGTTTAGGTATTCACCCCGAACAAGCAAATTCTGCTCGTCAAGAATTACTTAAATAAAACTTTTTTCCTTTTTCACATTAACTAAACAAGAGTATAAAATCTCTTGTTTATTTTTCTTTTTGGCGATCGCCAAAAACTAAATTCTGATCAAACTGTCTATTACTATAAGTAAATTATCTAGGTACAGGTACTTTTTGTAACAAAGAATTAATCACATTATCAATTGCAACACCATCTAATTGGGCTTCTGCTTTTAAAATCAAACGATGACGAAGTAAAGGCTTAGCAATCGCTTTAATATCATCAGGAGTAACATAATCTCTTTGCTCAAACCAAGCTTGTGCTTTACTCGTGTTTAACCATGCCACAGCAGCCCTAGAAGAAGTGCCTAATAATAAGTCTGGATGTTGACGAGAAGCACTAATTATTTGTAAGAGATAATCAATAATATTTTCTGTTAATTGAATTGCATTAACTTCTTGACGAATTTGTAAAATATCTGCCACTGTAGCCACAGGATTAAGATTATCTAAATTTACTCTTGGAGAGAAATTATTTTTATTAGCATTGATCAACATTTTTTTCTCAGCATCATAATTAGGATAATCAATTATTAACTTAAATAAAAATCGATCCAATTGGGCTTCTGGTAATGGATAAGTTCCTTCAAATTCCAAAGAATTTTGAGTAGCAATTACCCAAAAAAGAGGAGATAAAAGTAAAGTATCCCCATCTAAAGTAACTTGTTTTTCTTGCATTGCTTCTAATAATGCAGATTGAGTTTTTGGCGGAGTGCGATTAATCTCATCTGCTAATAAAATTTCTGTAAAAATAGGACCTTTTTTAAGAATAAAATTACGAGTATTAAGATCAAAAATATTAGTGCCTAAAATATCGCTAGGAAGTATGTCAGGAGTCAATTGTACTCTTTTAAAATCAGATTGAATTAATCTTGATAATACATTTACTAAAAGGGTTTTTCCGATTCCGGGCACACCTTCTAAAATAACATGACCATCACTAATTAAAGCTATTAATAATTGTTGAGTTACTATTTCTTGTCCAACAATAATTTGATTTAAATAACTATTTAATTTATGAATAAGTTGATAATTTTTTGTCATTATTTTAAGTTTTAATTGAATTTAAAATGCTCTGCCAATTTTCTAACCAATTTAATAATTCTGATTCTTTTATTTGGTTTTTTCTTAAAGGTAAATCAAGTAAATATTTTAATAAAATTTTCTTTTCTTGATCATGATTTAACATTTCAATAATAGTTTCTGAAGGTAATAATTTATTACCTAACCCTAATTTTTTTTGTAATTTAATTTGTTTTTCTTTCCCTATGTTTTCTAAGATAAAATCTTTACTTTGTGCTTTTTTTAAAATATTAGCCAAAGCATTAATATAGGCTTGACTATTATTTTCTTGAGGGGGATAAATTTCGACAATTTTTCCAAAACGTTTATTAAATCCCCATAAGAAAACCAGAAGTAAAACTAATAATTGAATCAATAAAATAACTAAAGGAGTGTGGAGAAAATAACTAATTAAATTTTGTTTCAATTCTTGTGTAATTACTTCTTTATCTTTGTATCCATGTAAATATTCATCAATAAAAATGGGTTGATTATTATTAACTAATTTCTCTAAAAATTGATAATTTACTGGGTAATCTTGATAAGCATTTGCAGCTAAATAGGGTGTTGTAATTTCAATATATTTTCCTTCTCCTATTTTTTCTTCTGATACAATTATTCCATATTCATCTCCTAATAATTGAGTATTATTTCTCCCCCTTCTACTACTATCAATTCTTACCTTACCTAGTTCACTATTTTGATAAGTTGTAAATTGTGCTTTTGTTACATTCCCTCCTACTCCTAAGATAATTAAGTTATTTCCTTTTCTTAACCAATTAGTATCTTCAACTGATAATAAATAAGGTTTTATTTCTGATTGAATTTGTAATAAAGTAATAAAATTTTTTTGATTTTCTACTAAGTTTAAAATAGGCTTTTCCCATCGATTTAAATCAACATTTTTAGCTTTCATATATTCATACCAAGCACTATAACCATTAGGTTGACGGTTATAAGTTGAGCCAGTTTGTTGTTGATTATTATTAGGGGCATAAAATAAAGTTATTAAAATTAAAATGACTAATATTACTATTCCGAAAAGCCAATATTTTTTAGTTTTCATTATCTTAATTAAATTTTATTTTTTCAAAGGCTATTTTGCATTCTTCCCACATATTTAAGGTAGCTTCTTGATTAGCAAATAATATTTTTTGATGACTTATTAATAATGTTTGATAGTTATGAATTTTTGGCATATTTTGAATTATTGTAAGGTATTCTCCATCTGTTCTACTATCTTGATGTAAAATGATTTTTTGATCATTTAATTGTTGTAACATTGCCATATATAAACACCAAATTCCATCTCGATAATTTCCTTTTTCTCTAAAAAAATTTGCTCTTTTTAACCATTCATCTATGGATAAAATTTTTTCTTTTTTGTTTTCTTTAACACTCGTAAATTTACTATATTTATTTTTTGTTTTATTTAGATAATTCTCTAATAATTGGCTAATTTTTAATGCTAAAAATAAGGTTAAAACAATCACAATTACCCAAAATAAAATTTTAAAAAATGATAATAAGAAGGCATTATTTAACCAAGAAAAAATATTAATATCGGGAACATTTTTACCAATATTTAGTAATGTTAATTCTTGCCATTCTTGAAATCTTGTTTGCAGTTGTGATATTTGCCATGGAATACTATTTTTTTCATTGATCATTTTTCACAATTTGGGCAATTTTAATTATTTTTCTACTCAAATTTATCACAGAATAATTGAAAATAGCTTTATTCTAATCAAAGTCATCACTACCAGTATAAAATTAATTTTATATAAACAAGCGGCTTAAACTCCTTGTTATCAAGGGTAAAAAAAATAAAATACAAAATTTCCTTTTGCCTACCGACTTAAATCTAATGATTAACCAGAGAAAGTACTTTATCTCCTAATGTTTGACGATAGGAATGCCATGTTAATTTTTCGGCTTTTAAACGAGCTAATCTGCCCATTTTTTCTAATTCTGTT
Source organism: uncultured bacterium (assembly GCA_964634505.1). Taxonomy (GTDB): domain Bacteria; phylum Cyanobacteriota; class Cyanobacteriia; order Cyanobacteriales; family Cyanobacteriaceae; genus CAZWLZ01. The sequence continues at coordinate 10,308 of CAZWLZ010000032.1, forward strand.
TGGTTTTGATAACACCATAATAATTTTTCTGCTAAGACTTGAGTGTCACGAATAGGGATTAAAAAACCTTCTTGAGAATCGGTAATTAAATCTGGTGCGGCTGTATTATAAGTGGCTATAATTGGTATTCCACAAGCCATTGCTTCCAATAAAACTAAACCAAAACCTTCTACTAAGGAAGGCAAAACAAAGACATTTGCTGAACTATAATACTTATTGAGTTCTTGATGTGGTACAGATTTGATAATAGTATAAATATCTCCATAATTTTCTAAATAATTAGGGGGAAATTCGTTGACTCCTACTAATAATAGCTCTGCATTTGTACCTAATTTCAAATTCTGCCATGCTTTAAGTAAGTAGTGTATTCCTTTCCTCGCTCCTATTCTTCCTACGAAAATGACCCTAAATTTTGAGTCTGGTTTAATTTGTGGTTTGAAATATTCTAAGGGAGCGCCGTAGGGAATAACACTAATTTTTTCTTCTTTTATTTGGGCATCTAGTAAGGATTTTTTTGTAATTGATGATGCTACAAATATATAATCTGCCAGTTCAATTTCTTGTTGTTTTCGTTCAAGTTTCCATAGAGGTTCGTTGGAAGAGGCTAAACAGGAGGCTAATTCGGGGAATAATTGAGCTTCTTCTTGTTGAATTTTAACGCTAGTTTTATAAAATAAAATGGGCAAATCATATAAGCATAAAATGCCTCTTTGTTTTGCTTTTTCAAAAGTAATTCTTGCCCCATCTTCGTAGGCATAAACTGCATCTAATTGATCTAAGTGCTGATCGCTAAAATGCTTATCTAGTCTAGCATATACCCAAGAAATTGGACCGGTTGCACCTAAATTGAGCCGATTACTTAAGCCTGTTTTGGCCAAGAATAATCTAATAATTTCTTCGGTAGGATAAGTAACAATTTTGGCATTTTGGGGAGCAATCCATCTACGTCTTTTTAATTCAGAAATAATTATATTTTTTAGTTTTTTAGGCATAATATTTAAGTACAATAATTCTTCTAAATTATCTGATGTGGCGATCGCCGTCACAATTTCAAATAATAAGTCGGCCTCAGCTAAAGCTAGAGCGGCTTGACGTACATTAGGATTGCCAGTAGGATGTAATAGAGATACTTTCATAAGAAGGTTTTAGGTTTGTTTGTTAAGAAGGTATTAGGTGTTAGATTATAAGAGGGTGTTAGGTTATAAGAGGGGTTTAGATTTTAATCTCAATTAATTATATAGATTTGGTAATTATTCACAAATCAAATTGCTGATAAATTTTCCTATTCCCCAACTCCCTATTCACCATTACCTACCACTGTTTATCAACCATTCAGTAACACCATTGGCGATGGCCAAACTTAATTTTTTTTGTTCTTCAGAGTTAATAACCCATTCAAACTCATCAGGATTAATCATAAAACCCAACTCCAATAAAAGACTGGGGGCGATAGTAGGGCGAGTTAAAGCCAAATTATTCCAAAAAACACCATAAGAAGGGCGATCAAGTTTTTGGACTAGATAATTATGCAAAAATATAGCTAAATCATGGGCTTGAGGATGATACCAAAACATCCCAACTCCTTTAGTTTTAATGGCATCACCTCCATCTGGCAAAGAATTATAATGTATGGATAAAGCAAGGGTAGGATTAACTTTATTGATAAAATTAGTCCTATCTGCTAAAGAGATAAATTGATCTGTTTCTCTGGTTAAATAAACTAAAGCACCTCTTGCTGTCAATTCCTCTTTCAATAATTTAGCAATAATTAAATTTATTTCCTTTTCGGGAATGCCATTTAAACCGATAGCACCCATTTCGTCTCCACCATGCCCCGGATCGATTACAATTGTAACACCTTGTAAATTTTGGCTATATGGTGATAATTGCGGAGGATTTTTGATAGATAATATTAATGTAGTATTATCGTAACGAACAGTATAACCCCACTGTTGTTTTGATTTGAGGTTAAAAGTGTATTCCACTTGACTAGGATTTGTTTGTCTCCAATCTAATCTACGAATCAAAATATTATCATCAAAACGAATAGTATCAGTTTGAGCAATGGTATTGTAGAGAGTAAGAGAGAATTGATCATCATTTTGTTTAATACTAATAGGCACTTGATTCTGAAGGGGAAAGCTAATCTCTGTATGGGTTGGTAAGGCACGAGAATTGATACTTTTAATGATCGTGGTAGGCGGTGTTTTTTCTGTTAATAATTCTGTCTCTTCTGCTTTTACCCAACCGCCATAATCTAGCCTTAACCAATCTCCTTCTTTCCCAGTTACAGAGGCTTTTGTGCCTTGTGGTAAAGGGGTTAAACGAGCGTAATCTGAACTAGGGCCTGTTCTGGCGATCGCCATTTCATTTTTAATTTGTATTACGGGTAATCTATCGGGATTTAAAATTTCAATTTGTACAGGATTTGGTTGTTGAATAGTTCGATTATTAAGAGTTAATTCAAAAATAGTATTATCTATTATTCCGGATTGATTAAAAGAGGTGCAGCCCTTAAAATTTTGCCAACTGCTACCCTTTTTTAGCTCAATCTTAGGGCTGAGAGAAACATTGATGGATTTTGGAGCATTTTCAAGAGATTCTTCATCTAAGTCTTCATTTTGAGCCATTGCACGAGGTTGATTTTGAGAAATTAAAACAGAATAATTGGGGGGTAATTCTACAGATTCAGCCAAAGGTGATAATACCAATTTTTGATCAGCTAAATTAACGGATACATTAGAAGCAGAAATGGGGGCAATCGCGGTAAAGCATATTGATTCATTAGGTAACCTAGCGAGATGATGATTAGGAGTAAGGCTATTTTGAGCAAAACCTAGATTTTTAGGAAAAATATATTGAGGAGATAATTTAATAATTGTACGAGTAATTTCTTGGTTTTGAGAGCGAATAGTAAATTTATTTTCTCCTACTTGTAAAGGAAAACTAGGGGCAAAAAAACCTTGATTAGAGCGTTCGATAATCTTACCATTAATTTTTACTTCTCCTTGGGAATTTGAACCAATAAAAAAAATTGAATCGGCATTAGTATGATGATTGTCAGGAGGATAGGCCAAAAAAAAAGATGTAGAAGATTTCACTTCAGCGACACAATGGTTATTCAAACTAATTAACCACATTGTAGTTAATAACATTGTATTAAGATAAGGTTTAAAATTGCTACTTTTCATTGTGCTATAAAAAAATAACCTCTAATAACATAATTGATAATTCGCTAAATTTAAAATCAAAAAAAATATTGTTAAGTAAATTTAACACAAATGTTGAAAACATGAATATAAGTTAAAAGAAAATGTTTTTTAAGATACAAAGATGGTAATGTAATAAATATAAGATCAGTTTAAAGAGGAAAATACAAAATTTAATTGCACTTCAAAAGTTAATTAGAAATCAAATTTTTAAAACTTAATAGATAGTTTGATCATGGAAAAAATCATATTTATTAAGTTAAATTATCTGAACTTTTATTCAAAATTAAAGTTACTAAAAGGTAGAGAATCATGATTAAACATAATTTATTTTTGTTTACCTATTAGATAATAATCAAATTTTGTAGTGGCAATTTCTATTTTTCACTTACTAATTTTGCACCGATGATGGAGTATTAATTATGAAATTTTTAATTCAAGGAAATAATATTACGGTAACGGATTCAATTCACAATTATGTAGAAGAAAAACTAGAAAAAGCGATTAAGCATTTTCAAAGTTTGACTACTAAAGTTGATGTACATTTGTCTGTTGAACGTAATGCACGAATCAGTAATAAACATAAGGCTGAAGTTACGGTATATGCTAATGGTACTGTAATTCGAGCCCAAGAAAATAGTGAAAGTTTATATGCCAGTATTGATTTAGTCTCCGATAAAATTGCACGTCAATTACGCAAGTTTAAAGAAAGACAACTTACTCAAAAAACTCACGCTCATGAGAAAACTGTTGACGCTGTCGATGATGTGCCTGTTAAAGCAAGTTTAATTGGCGATCGCCAACCAGAATTACCTTCAGAAGTATTGAGAATGAAATACTTTGCCATGCCACCTATGACTATTGATGAGGCACAACAACAGTTGGAATTAGTTGATCACGATTTTTATATGTTTAAAAATAAAGAAACCAACGAAATTAACGTAATTTATATGCGAAATCATGGTGGTTACGGTGTCATTCAACCCCGTAATTAGGGTATTAGGGTATTAGAGTATTAGGGTATTGGGGTGCAAGAAATAATCATCATTCCGATGTTAAGCAAAATTTTTTTATTAATCACTGCTATCTTGTTTTAGCAGTTGTTTAACTAAAGTTTGGGCAGAATAACTAACCCCAGCTGTGCCTTCTCCGGGGTGAGTAGAATCTCCTACTAACCACAAATTTTTAAAAGGTGTTCGATTAGTAATGCTAAACAAACCAAAAGTAGAAACTCTCTGCCCAATACCCCCTACAATACCCTTATCTCTAGCGGTAAATTTGGCAAAAGTTCGAGGTGTGGCCACTTCTTGATGAATAATAGTTTCTTCTGTTAATTTAAAATATTCTCCCAATTTGGCGATCGCCTCTTGAGTATATTTAATTTTAAGATTTTCATAATCCTCTTGATTTCCCAGCCACCATTGATTAACTTCAGTAAAGGAAGAAGCGATAATCGTAGCTTTGCCTTTTGGCGATCGCCCATCATTAGGTTTACTAACAGACACAAATAAAGAATTATTTTCCCCTATTTCGCCTTCGTAATCATAAAAAAATTGTAAATGTGGCGGACAATTTTCAGGGATAGCACTTTGATCAACCCCTAAATATATCACAAACGCCCCCGAAGCTGGAGGCAGTTTTTCAATTCTTTGCTTATAATTCAAAGGTATTTGATCAACTAATTGTACTAAATTGGATACGGTAACATTCGCTACAACATGATCAGCTTTTTCATGCCATTGTTCTCCTGTTTTCTCATTTTTAATAGTCACCATTACTGCTTGATTATTATGGCAGTGAATTTTGGTTACCAGATGACGCATAAATAACTTACCCTTATGTTTTTCTAAACCCTCTAAAAGGCGATCGCCTAAAACTTGCATACTACCGTAAAGATGGTATAATCCCTGAGGGGCTTGTGATAGACATAAAGCAGTAGCGGCATAAAGTAAAGCCGTTTCATCTGCATCAGCTTGAGAGTATAACTTTAACTGTAAATCAAGAAAAGTTTTAAGTCGTTTATCTTGATACAAACCCAATAACTTTAAAGCATCACCTACAGTCATTAACGTAAAAGGTGCAGTCAGTAGAGTATCAAAACGTAACGCTTGAATTAACTGCCCTAAATCCCATAAATTACGAGGAGGTAAAATTGGATTTCTTTTTTGAAATTCCCAACAAACATCAAACAAAAATTTAAGTAAATTCCAAAAGGAATCACTATTAGGAAATTGTTTAATTCTTTCTGCCTTCCATCGATCTAAATCACGCCATACATTAATCGGTTGGGTTTCTTGTGGTAAAAATACCGCACAAGCAGGATCACAAATTGTAGCCTCTGGTAATTCAACTCCTAATTGAGCAAAAATTTGTTGATGAATTCCCCCTTCTTCTAATCCAGCTACCTGAGTTGCACCCACATCAAAAGTAAAACCTTTTCTTTGAAAAGTTGAAGCACAACCGCCTGGTATAATGGCTTGATCAAAAACCTTTACTTCATAACCATGAAAAGCCAATAAAGCCCCAGAAGTCAAACCACCAATACCTGCACCAATTACGATGACTTTTTTCTTTTGTTTTTCTCTATCCATAGAAGGTGTTAGGTGTTAGGTGTTAGGTATTAGGTATTTGATGTTAGGTTTCTTAAGAAGGTTTTAGGTTTTAAGTATTGGGTGTTAGGTTTGGGTATTTATACTGTTAAGGATAATCAAAAAAATTTTTATTTAAAATCTCCCCAATACCCTAATACCCCAACACCCTATTTCCTATTACCTATTCCCCAATATAAGTTAACCTTTTACTAATTTTTTCATTTTAAGTTTGCGTAAACGAACAGATTCAGGGGTAACTTCCACTAACTCATCTGGCCCGATATATTCTAAAGCCCGTTCTAAACTCATATCAATAGGTGCTTGTAACTGTACCAACTCCTCACCACCAGAAGCACGATGATTAGTTAATTGCTTAGTTTTACAAACATTTATTTCTATATCTTGAGCTCGATTATGTTCACCAATAATCATCCCTTTATAAACTTTTGTACCAGGTGTAATGAAGAATACTCCTCGATCTTCAGCATTTCTCATCGCATAAGAAGTTGAGACACCTTCCTCAAAAGAAATCATCACACCGTTATAACGAGTTTCTAAAGTACCAACTAAAGGACGATATTCATGAAAACTATGATTCATAATACCTTCGCCACGACTGATACGAATAAAATCACCACGAAAACCGATTAAACCTCGTGCAGGTACGATAAACTCTAATTGAGTACGTCCATTAATACCAGTTTGCATATCTTGCATTTCAGCTTTACGTTGCCCTAAGCGTTCAATACAAGTGCCTACAGCTTCTTCAGGGACATCTAAAACTAAATATTCAAAAGGTTCGTAAGGTTGCCCACTAACTTCACGATAAATTACTTGAGGCTGAGATACTTGAAACTCAAAGCCTTCACGACGCATAGTTTCAATTAAAATACCTAAATGTAATTCCCCTCGCCCTGAAACTAAAAATTGTTCTGCTGATTCACCATCTTCAATACGCAAAGCCACATTAGTTTCTAACTCCCGCATTAGGCGATCACGAATTTGACGAGAAGTAACAAAACTACCTTCTTGCCCAGCAAAAGGAGAGTTATTGACAGAGAAAGTCATCTGTAAAGTAGGCTCATCGACTTTAATTAAAGGCAACGCTAGAGGTTCATTTGGACAAGTAATTGTTTCGCCAATATTTGCATCAGCAAAGCCAGAAACTGCCACAATATAACCAGCAGAGGCTTGAGGTAATTCAACTCGTTTTAAGCCATCAAAACCTAATAATTTAGTA
>CAZWLZ010000033.1:0-17332 GCA_964634505.1 uncultured bacterium
TGATATGGCACAACGGTTAACAGGTTCACCTGATTTATACCAATGGGCAAATCGTCCCCCCACAACATCGATTAATTTTATTACCGCCCATGATGGCTTTACCTTAATGGATATGGTTTCTTATAATGAGAAGCATAATTTTGCCAACGGAGAAAATAATAATGATGGTGGTAATGATAATGATAGTTGGAATTGTGGTATAGAAGGACCAACTGATGATCCAAGTATTAATTGGCTTCGTCAAAAACAAATTAAAAATGCGATCGCCATCTTATTAGTAAGTCAAGGTGTACCCATGATTTTGATGGGTGATGAAATTGGTCGAACGAAACAAGGTAATAATAATACTTATTGCCATGATAGTGAGTTAAATTGGCTTGATTGGAATTTAGTTGAAAAAAATTCTTCTTTATTAAATTTTGCTAAAAATATGATCGCTTTTCGTCACGCCCATCCCGTGTTAAGAAGTCCTTATCATCTTCAAAATCGAGATTATATTGGTAGTGGTTACGCTGATATTACATGGCATGGTACACAGGCTTGGAATGCTGATTGGTCAAGTAATTCAAAGGTTTTAGCTTTTATGCTTTGTGGTAAACACGCCCAAGGAGGTACTGTACAAGATAATTATATTTATGTTGCCATGAATATGCACTATCAAGGTTTACCTTTTGAGTTACCTCAATTACCACCAGAATTAAAATGGCATTTATTTGCTAATACGGGTATGGATTCTCCTGATGATATTTTTACGCCTAATCGTGAATTGTATTTAGATAATCAATATAATTTTATAGTTGGCGATCGATCAGTGGTGATTTTAGTAGGAAAATAAACCAAAATTCAATCAAATTATACATAATTATGGAAGAGAAAAAAATGAGTTTTTCAGTAACTTTAACGATCAAGGATGATATTGCTACCATCAATTTAAGTGGCGAATTAGATGCCAGTGTAGCGGATAATTTTAAAACAAAAGTAGAAGAAGCCGCATCGACTTCTATCACCCGTTTAGTATTAAATATGACCGATTTAACCTATATGTCTAGTGCTGGTTTAAGAGTGTTAGTTTTTGCTAAACAAAAAATGGGTAATAATGTTCAATTAGATGTGGTTAAACCTCAAGCAATGGTATTAGAAACGATCAAAAAAGCGGGGTTTCATCATAGCGTAAATCTTATCGTATAACCAATAATCATTGTAGTGAGGATGTGATGGCAAAGCAAGGTTAATTAAGATATTTTAATTGTTTAGCAAGGGGTTTAAACCCCTTGTTAGTCATGAAGAATCTTTGCGACTACTATATACATAACATCTATTTTTAAATCTTGGTAGGGTAGGGAATACCAACTATAAATACACTGTAGCTGTATATAGCGATCGCCAAGTAAATTTTTTGAAAAATATCATCACAAAAAGCTGATCATTAAATAATGATTTCCTCAATAGTTAAGTAAAAGTTCGAGTTAACCCCATAGCAGAAAATTTAGCCATTAAAATTTATAGTTATGTTGATACAGTAGTAAAACTTAATAAAAAAATAACATAGTTATGAGTTTTGATAATGTCTGTAAATATTTGGCACAACAATATCCTCAAATTTTTGTAAAATGGTTATTAGGAAATGAAGAAAAATCAATTAAAATATTAAAAACCGAATTAAATATTAATCCCATTCATGCCGATTCAGTTTTATTCTTAAAAGTAGGAAAACGTATTTTGCATTTGGAATTTCAAACTGAAGCAAAATCTAAACCCCCTTTACCCTTAAGGATGTTAGATTATTATATTAGACTGAAAAGAAAATATAATTACCCTATTTCCCAAGTTATAATTTTTTTACAAAAAAGTAACTCAGAAGTTGTATTTCAAGAAGAATATAAAGATGAAAATACTATTCATAAATATAGAATTATTCGTCTGTGGGAAGAAAATCCAGAAATCTTTTTAAGCCAACCAATACTATACCCTTTTGCGGTTTTATCAAATACAGATAAACCAAAAGAATTATTAGGGGAAATAGCGACAAAAATTAACGAAATTGACAACAAAGAATTACTATCTGAGTTAACAACTTGTACCCATATTTTAGCAGGATTAAAATTAGAAAAAGATTTTATTAAATCACTATTAAAGGAGGAAATTATGCAAAGTTCGGTAACTTACCAAGAGATTAAACGTCAGGCAAAAATTGAAGGTAAAATTGGAGAAGCCTTAAGTTTATTACTAAAAATAATTACCAGAAATTTAGGGCAAATTGATCAAGATTTATGGCAAAAAATCGAACAATTAAACCTAGAAAAAATTGAAGATTTGACTGTTAATATTTTTAATTTTGATAGCATCCTAGATGTAGAATTATGGTTAGAAGATAATAAATTTATTTCCGATTAAATATATGCTTGTCTGAAATCCTTGTCACATAATGCCTAAATTTGGTCAAAATGCTATTTTGCAATAAGTCTATTGTTTATCTTTTACTTATATTCGCCTTTTTTAGGAATTTTAACCGCTCAAAAAATTGATTCAATTAATTATGGAAACTTTAACTGTAGCAAGTAATATCAAGTCTCTGAGTGAAATTGCTGAATATATAAAAAAAAATGCCCAATTAGCTAATTTAGATCAAAAAACTGCCTATAAGTTAAGGTTAGCAGTAGATGAAATTGCTACGAATATAATTATTCACGGTTTTCAAGAAAAGGGAATAGACGGTAATTTAACTATTTACTCAAAAATTGAGAATCAACAATTAATCATTAGTTTAGAGGATTCTGGTGAATATTTTGATCCTCGAGAAAAAATTGAATGCGAAACTCAAAATATTGATAAACCCCTAGAACAAAAACCCATCGGTAATTTAGGCATTTATTTAGCTATTAATGGTGTTGATCAATTTATTTATGAACGTAAAAATGATCTTAATTATAATCATTTTTTGATTAATTTATCCTAATTTAAATTGGCGATCGCCAATTTAAGCAAAAGCAAATCGCCCAAAAATTAAAATTCTTATAAATCACAAAAAAAAGATTTAAAACAGAAATCATAGTACAAATGATTGACAATTGATAATAAATAATTGAAAATTAACCATAAAAAAGTAAACTGATTTTAAGTTATTACCAATTACAATTACCCATTTTCCATTTCCCATTAATTATTAATGAAAAACAATAAAACGGCTTTAATTTGTGGAATTTCTGGACAAGATGGCGCTTATTTAGCCCAATTATTATTAGAAAAAGGTTATAGAGTTTGCGGCACTTCAAGAGATGCCCAAATGTCCTCCTTTCGTAACTTGAAAACTTTAGACATTTTCGATAAAGTTGAATTAGAATCCATGTCTTTAAGTGACTTTCGTAGTGTTTTAGAAATTTTAATGAAAATTGAACCTGATGAAGTATATAATTTAGCAGGGCAAAGTTCTGTAGGTTTATCTTTTAAACAACCAGTAGAAACTCTTGAAAGTATCGCTACAGGAACATTAAACTTACTTGAAGCTATTAGATTTACAAAAGCACCAATTAAATTTTATAATGCAGGATCAAGTGAATGTTTTGGTGATATAGGCGATAATTATGCTGACGAAAATACCCCCTTTCGCCCCAGAAGTCCTTATGCAGTAGCAAAATCTACCGCTTTTTGGCAAGTAGCCAACTATAGAGAAGCTTATAATATTTTTGCCTGTTCTGGTATTCTTTTCAATCACGAATCCCCTTTACGTCCAAAAAGATTCGTTACTCAAAAAATTATTGATGCTGTTTGTAAAATATCTCAAGGTAAGGAAAAAGAAATTTTCCTAGGTAATATCTCTATTACTAGAGATTGGGGTTGGGCTCCCGAATATGTAGAGGCTATGTATTTAATGTTACAGCAAAATATTCCCGATGATTATGTCATCGCTACAGGAAAAAGCTATAAATTAGAAGAATTTGTAATTCAAGCCTTTTCTACTGTTGGTTTAAACTGGCAAGATCATGTTATCACAGATCAGACTTTATTACGCCCTACTGATTTAGCTATTAGTAAAGCTAATCCTGAAAAAGCTAAAACCGTATTAGGTTGGGAAGCTAAATATTCCATGCGTGATATTGTTTCCATGATGATCAATTATCAGTTGACAATGAACAATTGACAATTGACAATTAAGATATTACGATTTATCAATTAATATGAATATACAACAATTTTTAGCACAGACTGAAGGAAAATGGTTTTCTCAACGTACCAATTATGATTTACAATCAACCAGTAAAGAAGGAGAAAATAGTAAAGCTGACTTAAGTATCGAAATATTGCCCCTTTCTGACAGTCGAATCCCTGATTTATCACAACAATATACTCTTAATTCAGAATTATTTTTGGGAGGCATGTTATCTAGTTGGGATAACGCACCTGATTGGGGTAAGCCTAAACAAACAGGCTTTAGTTTATTGATTTTTCTACAAAATTCAGATAATCCACAAACGGGAGAAATAGTCAAGATTCTTAATAAATCTTCACAAAATATAATTATGGGAAACTATTTATTAGGAAATGATCAAAGTCTAACTCTTTCCTTAGTCAAAGATGATTATTCTTTTGCAGAAAGAATTTGGTTTGGTAATGATAATTTAAGAATGCGTACGAATGTTAGCAAATATGAAAATAAAGTTATCAATACCTCTTTTTATTCGGAAATTAGAAAAATAGTTAAACCTCAAGAAAGTGATAGTTAATTTAATAAGAATGTTTTCAGATTCCTGATTTATATTGGCGATCGCCAAATAGATTAACAAACAAGGGGTTTAAACCCCTTACCTAAAGCGTTTGTTGCTTATCACCAGTTAAATTCATCTCAAAATATCTGCTGAATGTTACTAAAATTTAGATTAAATACGACAAGAATTTCCATAACACCAATTAAGTAAAGTTGCACCCCCAACTAATTTGATAGTTTCTAAAACCCAATAAGCAGAATGCATAAAAATCATCTTACTAGACATAACAGTAGTGGAATTCACCCAATTTAAATTTAAGCCTAAACTTGTCATTTGAGGAGTAAATATATAAGTATAAACAAGGGCAATCACTAATAAAATAGATGCTATTATGATGGCTAAACGCTCTTGTGTAGGGCTAAAACTGTGAAAATGAGAAAAGGCAAGAAAACCTGTTAAGGCGATCGCCGCACATAAAATTTCTATATGATTAAAAATACCAAAAAGGATAAAAGCGGCACTAGCAAAACCATCACTAGACATCATTCCAGCAGCTGATAAAGCTGGAATTAAAATAAAATCCAAAACGATACTGCCACTAAGCCAAAAACCCAAAGCAAACATCACTGTTGCAGACCAATTTATTTGTTTAAAATTATTATTAGATATAACGCTCATAGTATAATTCCTCAAAACTCTGTTATTTTTAATGTAACTTATAAATACCTTGATAAAAGTTAAGTTTTTTTAAGTTTTTAAGATGCGTCATTATACTTATAAGATTTATCATATTACTAATATCAACTATAATTAATTCGCTTCCTATTGGTGAATTTGAGATGATTTTGTCTCACAAAAGCGCAAAGGCCTAAAGGTTAAGAGGAAATAGAATTTTGGCAAAATTGTTATCGATAACGATACCAAAATTAGGCAAAGTAAAGTAATAATATTTATCGCTTTTTTTAGCATTATATGTATTATTATTAAAAACAAAAATTAGCTTAATTTTTATCAAAAATACGTTAAATTTAATCCCTATATTAATTAAAAAAACTTAATGTTATCAGCAAAAAAAACCGATAATTTAATCATTGAAAATAACAAAAATAAAAAATTCAAATTGATTATTTTAGTACCAATATTTAACGACTGGGAAGCCTTATATCAACTATTATTACAAATTGATCAAATTAATTTATCATCTGAAATAGAGTTAAATATTTTAGTAATAGATGACTTTTCTAGTGAAGAAATACCTATTAATTCTTATCAAGAAAAATATCAAAAAATTAATCAATTTAACATACTAAAATTAAGACGAAATTTAGGACATCAAAGAGCTATTACCATCGGATTATGCTATGTTTATAAACATCTTGAATGTGATGCCGTTGTGGTGATGGATGGTGATGGAGAAGATAACCCTTTTGAAATCGAAACTTTATTCAATGTTAGTGCCAATTTTAACCATCAAAAAATCATTTTTGCCAAACGTAGTAAACGATCAGAAACGACAACTTTTAGACTATTTTATTACTTATATCAACAAATTTATAAACTTTTAATAGGCAAAGAAATGAGAGTAGGAAATTTTAGTTTAATTCCTGCCAAATTGCTTAAAAATATCGTTGTAATTTCAGAAATTTGGAATCATTATTCCTCAGGAATATTACGATCAAAAATAGCCTATGTAGAGGTAAATATTCCTCGGGCAAAACGACTAGCTGGCCAACCAAAAATGAATTTTGTTTCCTTAATTACTCACGGATTAAGTTCAATTTCTGTGTATGGTGATATAGTAGGCACTAGAGGATTAATAGGCATAAGTTTGATGTTATTACTATTAACAATTATCTTTATTTTAGTAGTAATAATTAAATTTTTTACTGATTGGGAAATACCAGGTTGGGCAACTTATGTGTCAGGATTAATTTGGATTTCTGGATTACAAATGGTCTTAATTGGAACTATATTTAGTATTATGACTTTGTCATCTCGAAATTCATTTTATTTTCTGCCAATTCGAGATTATAAATATTATATTGATGAACTTATAAACATAAAATTATGACAGATTTTTCATATATCGGTAATGAATTAGAATTATTTAGTCATGCTAAAAATTGGAAAAATTATCTTCAGTTATTAGCACAAAAATATTTGCAAGGAAATATCTTAGAAGTCGGTGCAGGAATAGGAGCAAATACTTCCTTATTATGTAATTCTAATTATCAAAATTGGTTAGCATTAGAGCCAGATTTACAACTTTTTGAACAATTAGAAAAATCTATTAAATTAAATAATATTAAAAATTGTCATGCCTTGAATTGTACGATAGATAGTTTAGAATCGACGCAATTATTCGATTGCATTATTTATGTTGATGTTTTAGAACATATTGAAAATGATCAGAAAGAAGTAATTAAAGCCTTAAATCATCTTGAAAAAAATGGCATTTTATTAATAATTGGACCAGCACATAATTGGCTATTTACTCCTTTTGATAAATCGATTGGACATTATCGTCGTTATGATCAAAAAATGGTCAAAAAGTTATTACCAAATGAACTTAAATCAATTAAATTTTGTTACTTAGATTCAGTCGGATTATTAGCAAGTTTGGCAAATAAACTACTTTTAAAACAAAAAATGCCAACATTAAAACAAATAAAATTTTGGGACAATTACTTAGTACCAATTTCCACCAAAATTGACCCTATTTTACAATATAAGTTCGGAAAATCAATTTTTTTTATAGCTAAGAAAATAAACTAAATCAATCAATAGAAACTAATGAAAATTAATAAAATATTTTCCCGTTATCCTATTTATTTATTTGTCGGTGGAGGTGTGACTTTAATTACAGTTTTTCTTAGAAATATTGTCGGTTTAATTATTAATGATAAAACCAATAGTCAATATATTGCATCAATGATAATTGCCTATTGTTTTGGTATTATTCTAAGTTTAATTGCCCATAAATCTATCACTTTTAAAAGTAGTAATAAAATGTCTTTTAATGAAGTTTTTAAATTTACTTTAACTCATTTTTTAGGCATGATTTGTTCATTATTTCTCGCTGTTAAATTACGGTCAATAATTTTAGATAATTTAATGTCACAATCTTTATCTAAAACTATTGCTTTTGCGATCGCCGCTTTAATCGTATCCATAATGACTTATATTGTAAAAAAATACTTTGTTTTTACCAATAAATAAATTTTATGAAGAGGATTCTTCATTATTATAAGTTAGAAAAAAAAGAACTACCAGTGCAAAAAGAAATTGTATATAGGTAAGGGGCTTAAGCCCCTTGTTATCAATCGTTAAACAAAAATAAAAACCGCAATTTTCTTTTGCTTACCTACTTATTACTATTATTTCTCACCCACATTCTAAAAGTACGATTTTCAAAAACTTGATCAAAATATTCCGAAGGAGGAGAAAATTGATTGAAAAAATAATCATTAGTTAACACAATTACATCTAATCTAGGATTATCAAAAGACTCAATTTTGGTATTAATAAATTTTGTTTTCATACGCTCAAGTTCAGTTTTGGGAACAATTAAATTCCATGTTTCTGTGATAGGAGTTTTTGCTATTTTTTCCTGATCTTCATTACTATATTCTGTTAAATCAAACAAAGTATAATCGGGATTAACTTGATATTTTGCCAATCCAAAAAATAAAACTATATGATGAGTAATCCCACCATCTCCTTTTATATAATTAATAAATTGTTCCTCATTTATTCCAATAATTTTAGCAAAATTAATTACTCTTTTTTCGGCTTCTGCATCAGAAACGGTTGAAATAAATATATCAGGCACGTAAGAATATTTTTTTCTAAAAACTTCCCAATATAATTGAATTTGATGATCAAAAGTACCCATAACTTTTAAATTTTGATACTCAGATTTTTTTAATTCTCCTATCAATTCATTAAAGTCTGTTCGATAGTATTGTTTAGGAATTGCACCATAAACATTATGACGAACATGAGAAGTTATGGCACTATAAGAATAGGCTTTATAACTAATAGAAATTATACTAATAATTAATATTAAAATGTAGGTAATTAATTTATATTTTGTATTAGTTAAAAACTTATTATTTTTTATAGAAAATACTTTACTTAAATCAAAACACAGAAAACAAAAAGCAAATAAAGTAGCATAAGAACAGAAAGTTTTTAATACTTCATAAAAATGATATAACTGGATACCTTGATGAGTAATTAAAATGAAAAAAGTCATAGCAAAATAACCAGAAGGAATCAAAATAATAGCGACTATATTACTCCCTAATCGCACCGTATTATCAATGTTTTGATACTTTTTAAAAGCCTTAATTCCTATCCATAATTGAATACTTAAAATAACAATAATTTTTATTATAAATGTTTCTAAATCTGAAAATCTGTAACTTTCTAAAGGTAAAAAATATAACCCTTTTAAGGGAAATACACCATATCTAATTTTTATTTCATCGCTAATATATAACTGTTGAATTAAAAAAGGAATAGTAAATATAACTAAAGATGTTATCGAAATTAAAGCTGATCTTATAAAATATTGCCAACTCTTAAATAACCAAAAAGCAAATAATAAAGAAAATATTGTTATAATTATTAATCCAAAACCGACAAAAGGATCAACTTGAAGATTTAAAGATACAAATAAACCTAACAATATCCAATAATATTTATTTTTTAATTGTTTAGGATTAGAAAATACACAAAAAATAATGGCGATCGCCATTAAAAAGAAAACTTCTGAAACAAAAGGACGAGGAAATCTTATACCCCAAATAGTAAAATCATCTAAGAATAAAACTAACTCGAAAAAACGATCTAAAAGAGAGCCACTAATAACTAAAATTGATAAAAGAATAGAGATAACATGAGGAGTTTTAATTAACTTTAAAATGAAGAAAAATAGACAGAAAAAAACATAAGTTATAATAACATCAGCTAAGGCATAACCAAACACTCCTAAACGGGCGAATAAGAAAGAATGTAATAAAATTGAAGGCAAACTAAAACCAATTAAACCTTGTCCTTGAAACTCAAAAACTTGCGATTCACTTAACTGTAAATTACCGACATAAGGCAAAAATTGATAATATTGACCATCCCCTTTAAAACCATTACTATAAAGCATCATTACTTCAGAAAATTCTTGGTTTTTAAGAATACAAATTAAGTAATAAATTAAAGATTTAAATATGGCTAATAATAAGCCGACAAATTTAATTTTTTCTGGATAAAAAATATATTTTAATATCTTCAAATAATTGTTATTTTTATAATTCATTTCAGAATTTATACTCAAAATATACTGCAGTTTGAAAAGTTTAACTTTTATAGTTAATAATTGTCAATAAAAAATAAAAAAAAAAATCATAATATTAGACAATAATTTTTTTTAATATCAATTTAAATTTGCTTAAACTTCAGATTTATTTTTATTCGTTATAATCTATAAATTATCTGATAATTGTTATGTTTTAATAATCTCTTGCAAAGATTGATTTATTTTTAAATAATCTTCTTTTAATGGCTTAATCTGATAGTTATAAAACTGCGTTAATCTAATATCAAATTGATCGTTAAAAAAATCATTTATGTTTTGTAAATTATTATTTTCCTCTTCAAAATTACCCAAATATTTGCTAATTTTAGCTAAAGTTTCATAAAGGTCAGCAATAGCTTCCGTATGATGATTAACTTCATTTTTTAATAGAGTTTCAAAACTAATTTTATGATAATTAAAGGATTCAATTAAAACATCTATTTGTTTTGTTATTTTGATTATTTGTTTACTAAATTTATTTTCTAAAGTATCAATTTTTTGCGTTTGTTGAATATATAGAGTGTCAATTTGAGCGAAAAAATCATCTTGTTGTTGTTCAAGAAAATTAAATTTATTTTCTAACTCTGCTAGAATATCTGATTGATTTAGATAATTTTGTTCAAATTCTTTGATTGACTGACGAAAAGAATTTTCTAAGTTAATTATGTCATTATTAATATTTTCTGAATTGATATTTTCTGAGGAATTGTTGGGAATCACTTCTACATAATTTTGTGGTGTTAATTGATGATTTGATATTTGTCTATTTAAGTAAGAAAAATCTTGTTGTTGTTGTTGTTTTACTTCACTTAAATTAATTTTTAATTCTTCAATTAATAATTTTATTTGTCTTTGTTTTATCTGATTAATACTTTCTAAATTTTCAATTCCTTCTGCTAATGGTTGTAATAATTTACGAATATTCATTAAATATATTTGATACTTATTAGACATTAGAATAGTTAAATCATAGCGGTTTGATTCTTCATTTTCTTCCTTTTTTTTGACAATTTTATTAAGATAATTAAGTTTTGTTTTCTCCATTTGAAATAGTCTATTTTGAATATTCTCTATTTCTTGTTGACAAATTAATAAATCCTCCATTATCAAAGTTATTTGTTTTTCTTTTAGATTATTTATTTCTGTTAATATTTCTTGATAATTATTATTAATATTTTCCCATTGATGAACAGAAACTTTCTTATTAATAAATTCAGTAATTTTTTGTAATTTTTCTTCATATCTAATCCTTATTTTTTCTCGATTTATTAAGTTTAAAACTAATAATAAAATAATTGGAATAAAAAATATTTGTCCCTTTAAAGTAGCCCCTAAGCTAAAGATAATGCAGACTATAGCTAATAATTTTTCTGCATTTAGTAACCAATGATTTTGATTCATATTTAAGGTAATTTTTATTTTAATGATTTAATCAATTTTATTGTTATTAAGAAAGTATAGACAAAAATAACTGAAATATTTTCTCTTAATTACGAATTATTGATAACCTGTCGAATACCACTTTTTGATTTGGTTGTATCTCCGTGATAGCGAGGAATAATATGAATATTTGTATGCATAATTTTTTGCCCTCCTGCTTTATTAATATTAATACCAATATTAAAGCCGTCTGGATTATATTTGTCTGTCAAAATTTGTTTAACTTTATTAACCATAAACCAACAAGAATTTTGTTCTGCTAAAGATAAATCAAAATAGTCAGCAACGTGTCTTTTTGGAATCACTAATGAGTGGCCTTTACTAATAGGATAACCATCTAAAATTGCGTAAGTAGTTGGTGATTCGGTGATCAAAGTTAGTCGTTTATAAGGATTACAAAAAATGCAATTATTGTTAGAGTTTTTCTGATAGTTATAATGAGTATATTCATAAATTTCACAAGATTCATCTACATAAATTGATTTGAATGGAAGGTTTACTACACATTGATAAGTAAGTTTTTTATGAACATAATGCTGTCTAAAACCTTCTTTTTTTATGTCTCTTCTTACTGCAAAATATGCTTTTCCTCCCGGTTTTAATAGTTGTGAAATTTCAATAATAACTGCTGTTTGTTCGTGAGAAAATAAAACATTTAAAACATAAATACAAATAATCGTATCAAATTTTTCTTGAGGATAATTAGGAAAATAAAAAGGATCATATCCTTGAATATTTAACCCTTTTTCTGTTAATAATTTTGTATCATTTCCTAAGCCACAACCAAAATCTAAGATGTTATTTTTTAATAGATTTTGTGTTAATAAATACTTGCTAGGAAATGATAAATATGTCCTTTCTATGGCGGTTAAATGACTATATTTATTTTCGATTTTGTCCATCTTTTTATTAATATTTAATTGTCAAAATTATTATTATTTTGCTTCAATTCTTTAATGTTTTTATACATTTCTGGTAATTTTTTATAAATAGCAGATACTTTTAAATATAATTTGTTCGGAACGGAAGGCGAACCAGAAACTATTTCTCCTTTTTTTATATCATTATGAATACCCGTTTGAGCTGAAGCTATTACTCCGTCTCCAATCTTCGCTTGATTTGCTACTCCTACTTGCCCTGCTAAAATAACACGATCGCCAAGAGTTACTCCTCCTGCTAAGCCAGTTTGAGCGGCGATCGCACAATTTTCACCAATAACACAATTATGGCCAATATGTACTAAATTATCGATTTTAGTATTTTTGCCAATGCGAGTTACCCCTACTGCCGTACGATCAACTGTACTATTACAACCGATTTCAACCCCATCTTCTAAAATTACGTAACCAGATTGAGGCATTTTATACCACCCTTCAGGAATAGGCACAAAACCGAAACCTTCACCCCCAATTACCGCCCCACTATGGATTACACAGTCATTACCAATAATGCTTCTTTCTTCAATTACTGAATTACTATGTAATACTGTACGATCGCCAATAATTACATCAGGATAAATAACCACATTTGCTTGAATAGAGACGTTATTACCAAGTTTTACCCCTTTTGAAATCACTACATTTGCTCCCATGGCTATATTCGCCCCAATTTGTGCCGTAGCATCAATATTTGCAGAGGGATGCACCCCTTCAGAAACGTTAAAAGGTTGATAAAATAAATTAATAGCTTGAGCAAAAGTTAAACGAGGATAAGGGGTTGCCAACCAAGCGATACCCCTAGCAGTAGCTTGAGATTGAAGTGTCTCATTTATTGGTAAAATTAAAGCGGATGCGTCGGTTTTCTGCACCATCAAAGCAAATTTTTCGCCTTCAATATAACTTAAACTGTTACTAGTAGCCTCATCAATAGCCATAATAGAGTCAAGATTTGGATTTAAATCGGCATTGACATCAAGACTACTAAATTGAGGGGAAAGTTGAACAACAATATCACTAAATTTCATGGGTTAAATTATGAGTATTTCACTAGAAAAAGGACAAAGAATTTCATTACAAAAAGTTGCACCAAGTTTAGCCGCTGGTTTTTTTGGCTTAGGCTGGGATGTCAACAATACTGATACTGGTTACGATTTTGATTTGGATGCCTCAGTTTTTCTTTTAGGCACTAATGATAAACTAATTTCAGATAAACATTTTATTTTTTACAATAACTTAATTAGTCCCGATTCCGATCAATCTATTAAACTTTTAGGGGATAATCGCACGGGTGCAGGTGAAGGTGATGATGAAGGATTAATTGTTGATTTTCGTAAAGTGCCTGCTGAAGTGACTAAAATTGTTGTTACTGTTACTATTCATGAAGCGGATAAGAGAAAGCAAAATTTTGGACAGGTAACTAATGCTTATATTCGATTGGTTGATGTGCAAACGAAGGAGGAAGTTTTACGTTATGATTTGACTGATGATTTTTCTACAGAAACTGCCCTTATTATTGCTGAAATTTATAACAAAGATAATGAATGGCGAGTTAATGCTGTTGGTAGTGGTTTTGCTGGAGGGCTACAATCCTTATTAAATCGTTATCAATAATTTTTTTTATCCCCCCTAACCCCCCTTTTTAAGGGGGGAATTGACTTATAAATCTTTTTTTTACTAACATTCAGTTTCATTATATTTGGCGATCGCCATACACCCATAAAAATAGCACTTTGAAGATTAGTAAAATTAAAAGAAATATAAATCAATAAATTCTCTCAAGAAAATTACTAAAGTTAAAAAGTTTAAATGCTATCATAAAAAAAATTTGATAGTAAAAAAATGAAAAAATTTTTATTAGTTTGTTGTTTTCTGATGGGAATTTTTGCAGCTTTATCCCATTTTCAAGGGTTAGCAAATAAGGGTAATTATGACTCAATTATTGTTAGTTTTCGTGATGATCAACAAATCATTAACTTTGAACAACAATTAAATCAATTGGGTATAAAATACGATCAATCAATACGTCAAAATAGTATTTTTTCTCGCGATAATTTATATATTTTAGAAGGCGATCGCCAATTATTAAAAACTTTAAAAAAATCGCCCCTCAGAAAAAATATTGAATATCTCGAACCAAACTACATTTATCATACCTTAGAAATACCCAACGATCCCGATTATGCCAAACAGTGGAATTTACGCAGTATCAATATTGAGAAGGCTTGGGAAGAAAATAAAGGAGAAGGTGTAACCGTTGCCATCATTGATACAGGGGTTAGTAAAGTGCCAGATTTAGCCCAAACTGAATTTGTCGAAGGTTATGATTTTGTTAACGATAAAGTAGATGCGAGTGATGATAATGGTCATGGTACTCATGTTGCTGGTACAATTGCTCAATCTACTAATAATAATTATGGGGTAGCTGGGATTGCCTATAAAGCCAAAATTATGCCTCTCAAAGTTTTAACTGGTGGGGGATTTGGTGAAATTGCTGATATTGCCGAAGCCATTAAATTTGCAGCCGATCATAATGCCGATATAATTAATCTTAGTTTAGGCGGTAGTGGCGAAAATCAATTGATGAAAGAGGCGATCGATTATGCCTACGATAAAGGAGTAGTAATCATTGCAGCAGCTGGAAATGAAGGCGTTAATTCTGCTTCTTATCCCGCCCGTTATCCCAAAGTAATTAGTGTTTCTGCTACGGATTCCGCTAATATTAAAGCACCTTATTCTAATTTTGGTGCTGGAGTTGATATTTCCGCCCCTGGTGGCAGTGAAACAGGAAAAATTATTCAAGAAACCATTAAAGGTGTTGACTCTCCCCCAGAATTTTTAGGCTTACAAGGTACAAGTATGGCTGCCCCTCATGTAGCGGGAGTTGCTGCTTTAATTAGATCAACTGGAGTTGATTCTCCTGAAGAAATTACGGAAATTTTAAAACAATCTGCCCGTAAAATAAATGAAGATACTTTAAACTATTATGGCTCAGGTCAATTAGATGCAGGAGCGGCCTTAGAATTAGCTTATAAGGGTAAAATTCATCTTAAAGACTTTTTTCGTTGGTTGAGAAATAACGGTTATCTTAACCCTATTTTTTGGTTCGATGGAGGGGCGATCGCCTTTTTACCCAAATTAGGAATGGTTTTAGGATCATATCTTCTAGCATGGTTTTTACGCAACTATTTAATTTTTAATTTGAGTTTAAGTAGTGGTTTAATTTTTGGAAGTTCAGGTTTATTCTTATTACAAGGATTTTATTTATTCGATTTACCTCAATGGCCATTTCGAGTGATGGGAAGTTCAATTCCTGAGTTAGGAAATGCGATCGTCGCTAATAATATTTTAAATCCAATTTTTGCAAGTGCATTGATTCCTATAGCCTTAATATTGTTATTTCTAGGACACCCTAGCTTAAAATGGTTTGCCTTTGGAACAAGTTTAGGGGTGGCATCTTGTTTAATGATTAATGCCTTTATTTCACCGCAAATTTGGGGTTTCGGTGATGGTTTAGTCGCTCGAATTTTCCTAATTATTAACGCTTTAATTTGTTTTTATATTGCCTATCTTGGTAGTAAAGGAGAAAAAGAAGTAATTTAATGATTAGACTTCTTGCGAAAATCCTAAAATCGCTATGAACTAAAGTTCGAGCTAAGAACTTAAATCCGTTAAAACGGGTTAAAATACAGGTAAAACTGCTAAAATATTTTGTTTAGTTAGCTTTAGCTAACTTTAGCTTTTAGCCTGAACTTTAGTTCAAGGCTAGTTTCGCAAGAAGTCTATTAATAGGGTGTTGGATTTGTTAATAGGTAATAGGTAATAGGTAATGGCAAAAAAAAGCATAAAAAATAAGAAAGAGATAACCTAATGCCTAACACCTAACACTTATTACCAACCAAAATTTAATGCTGAAATTTAATATAAATTTAACTTAGATTTAACTTTTAATTGTTATTATGAACGTCTAGTAAGAAAACATGGGAGATTAAAAATAATGCCTCTGTCATCTCAAATAAAAATGGGCGATCGCACACAATTTCAAAGACGGACTGTAGCAGTAGCACAAGATATACTAAGAATGGGTGCTTTAGTAGAAGAATCTTTTCGCCATAGTGACGAGGCTTTATTCTCACAAAAATTAGAGGCAGTCGATAAAATCATCACACTCGATCGCCAAATAGATCAATATTATCGACAAATAGAATTAGATTGTGCCAGTATTTTAACACTTCAAGCACCAGTAGCCCAAGATTTAAGATTATTAAGTGCCTTTATGCAATTAGTAAGAGATTTAGAACGCATCGGCGATTATGCCAAAGATATAGGTAAAATTTCCAGAAAACTAATTGTTTACCCCGTGTCTCCTTGTATGGGTGATATTGCCTTAATGTCTCAACAAGCTCAAATGATGTTAGCAAAAAGTCTAGTAGCTTTAACTGAATTAGATGCTAAAGCAGGAGAAAAAATAAAATTTATGGATAATACCGTTGACGATGCCTATGATCGATTATATGATTTCTTGGCCTATCAAAAAGATATAAAAGGGGTAGTTGAACCTATTGTATTACTGGCTTTAGTGATTCGTCATCTCGAAAGAATGGCTGATCATGCTACCAATATTGCCCAAAGAGTATCATATATTGTTACAGGTCGTCGTGGTTAATGAATAGGGAATGGGTAAGAGGTAATAGGGAATAGGTCAATTTTTGGGAAATCTTTGTTATTCGGAGTTATTCGGAAATTGTGACATAATTTTATTACTACTAAAACTTAAATAAATTAAAACAATCTTAAAATAAAGAAACCTTCTCACCTAAATAAAAAAAGGAGTCAAATAAAATTATGGTGACAAACTTAATCACAAAATTAGATTTGGATGCCGATTATCTTTATCC
>CAZWLZ010000034.1:0-17176 GCA_964634505.1 uncultured bacterium
TTTTTTGTGGGATGGGCATCCTGCCCGCCTTTTTAGAAGTCTGTAAAAATTTAATTTTGTAATTCTGAGATTAATTCTTGAGCAGAAATATTCCCAAGTTCAGCAATTAAGGTATTTTCGGGCAATCCTTGTAAAATTTTGATAGCAGATTGTTGCATTTTTTTTGTCCGTTGTAAATCTCCTTCTTTTTGGTATAAATTAGCTAAATTTACATACCCTATTACGGAATTAGGTTCAAGATAAATGACTTTTTTTAAGGCTTGTTTGGCTTCTTCTAGGTTGCCTTTTTCTTCAGCAATATGAGCTAATAAATGGTAAGGATTAGAGGCAAAACTATTAATATGTAAAGCAATTTCACACCATTTTTGAGCAGAATCATATTTACCTAAATTTGCTTCTAATTCTGCCATTAAATAAGCTGATTTATAATGCTTCGGAAATTGTTGCAATATTTGTTCTAATTTTTTTTGAGCTAAATGATAGGATTTATGTTTAATTAATTGTTCAACTTCTTTTAATAATTCTTCCTCTGGGTTGGCTGAATTAATAGGATTTTTGATTTCATTATTTTTGATTTGATTATCGATATTAAAAGGTTTAATAGGGGTAATGGTGGGTAATGAAATCGGTGGATTTTGTGCTTGATTTTTTTGTAATTGTTCTGCTAAAATCTCGAACGCTGATTGTTCTGGTTTTACCTGTTGTCTTGTGCCAAGATGATCAGAAATATGAGAAAATTGTCCGCTACGGCGTTGATAAATTACTGATTCAGAAAATAATTTAGTTTGAAATGCTTTAACGTGATGATTCGCTAATTCCGCATGGCCAGTTAATAAATAACCGTTGGGTTTCAAGGTGTTAAAGAATTTTTCAACAACCTTACCGATCGCCACATCGGTAAAATAGATAAAAACGTTACGACAGATGATAAAATCCATATCATGTAATTCGGCATCAATCCTAGGTAATCCGTCTCTAACTAAATTTACTTGATGAAATTTAACTACTTTGCGAATTTGATCATCTAATTGATAGTAACCAGCAGAATTTTTAAAATAACGAGTTTTAATGTCTTCTTCTACTTGTCGAAATGACCAGGTATTATAAAAGGCTTTTTTGCCTTGGGCTAAAGATTCCCTATTAATATCAATGCCTAAAAGATTTATATTCCATGAATCAAAATCAGGGATTAATTCCTTAAGTAAAATGGCGATCGAATATGGCTCTTGTCCAGTGGAACAACCTGCACTACATACTCTTAAAGATTTTGTTCTTTGATTACGGCGGATTAATTCAGGTAAAATAGTATTTCTTAATAAGCTAAATTGTCCTTTATCTCGGAAAAAATAACTTTCCCTATTCGTCATCAAACAAACAAATTTTTGCCATTCTTCTTCCCCTTCAGGAGTAAATTGAGAAAGTAAATCATAATAGGCTTGAGGAGATAATAAATTTAACTCTTTGACACGACTAAAAATATTGTCTCCCATTGAACCATAATTTTGGGCTCTAATTTCAATACCCGTTTGTTTAGCGATTAATTCCACAAATTCTTCTCGCAATCTAGGAGACATAGTTTCAGTTGTCATTTTTCATTTTCCTCCATTCTTTTTGTAGTTTAACCCCCAACCCTTAATAATTGGGGTTTTTAACCCCCCAACCCCCCTTAAGAAGGGGGGCTTTTCGATCCCTCCAACACCCCTTACGACGGGAGGCTTGTTTATTTGACAATTTCAAGGATTCTGGAGGCGATTTCGTTTAAAGGTAAAACTACCTTAGCTGCATCAATTTTAATGGCTTCTTGGGGCATCCCAAACACCACACAACTTTCTTCATCTTCAGCTATAGTATAAGCCCCTTTTTGTTTCATGGTTAATAATCCAGCCGCACCATCTCTACCCATACCTGTCATTAAAATTCCCATACAAGAAGAGCGATAATAACTAGCTACACTTTGAAATAAAACAGTTGCAGACGGACAATGGCCATCAACTGGAGTATTATCAACACAGTAAAAACGTCCTTGGGCATCTAGTTGTAAGTGACTTCTTTCTGGGGGAAAGTAAATATTTCCTTTTTGGGGACTTTCCCCTGTACGAGCTAAGGTAACATTTAGCTTACAGTTTTGTTTTAACCAATTAATGAAACCATCTAAAAATCCTGTGCTGATATGTTGCACACATAAAATAGGCACAGGAAAATTAGCAGGAATTAGGCTTAATACTTCTTGAAATGCTAAAGGGCCTCCAGTAGAAGCGGCGATCGCCACTGCACGCACATTACCCGTAAAAGGAATGCTATTTTTAGAGACATTACTTTTAAAAGTCGATGATTGGGGAGTATTGGGTAGTTTTAAAGTACCATTACTTTGAGTACGTTTGGTAAAAACTTTTACTCCCGCTAAAACCCTAATTTTTGCTAATAGTTTATCTCTAATGGCTTCATAATCTTCCAGATTACCGCCTCGAGGTTTAGGAAACACATCAACAGCACCCGCATTTAAAACTTGAAAGACATTATTTTGATACTCGTCTTCCACACAAGCACTAATAACTAAAATGGGCTTAGGGGTATTACTCATAATGGCTTTAGTTAACTCTAAACCATTCATTTTAGGCATCATTAAATCGGTACAAATAACGTCGGGCTTAATTTTGGGTAAAATGTCTAAGGCTTCAATACCTGTTTTCGCCGTCCCTACTAATGACATATCCTCAGCACTATCAATAATCCGTTTCAAGATGGTGATAGCAACTGGTGAATCTTCTACTAATAGCACTTTGATAGTCATTGTTTTATCCCCTCTTTTATTTTTGTAACCTCCAACCTAACCCCCCACCCCTTTTTAAGGGGGCTTTTAATTTATGATTTTTCTAATAATATTATGTAGCTATTTATTGTTGTCACTAAATAATATTCTTAATTGTTCATTATATAGCCATAAAGAAGTTATTTAGAACTATTTAAAAATAGAAAATCTTGATCTTACTACCCCCTTTTAAAGGGGGGTTGGGGGTTAAACGATCGCCTCTAAACTTTGAGCAGTAATACTTAATTGTTTAGTACCTGCTTTGACTTGAGCAAGTCCGGAGGCTGTTTCTTGTGAACCTTTATTAATAACGTCCATAGCCTCTAAAACTTGTTGTACCGCTTTTCCTTGTTGACGAAGATTAAGTACAATTTGTTGATTATTCATAGCCACACCGTTAATAGATTCTAATACCCCAGAGAAAGCATTAGCTGTACGTTCAGTAATTGTCATACCAGCATTAACAGTTTTTGTGCCTTCATCCGTTACCATAACTGTTGTATTGATAGCGTTTTGAATATCAGAAACTAAATTACCAATATTAGAAGCCGATTGACGACTTTGATCAGCTAATTTACGAATCTCTTCAGCAACTACCGCAAAGCCTTTGCCATGTTCACCCGCACGAACAGCCTCCACTGAAGCATTAAGGGCTAACATATTGGTTTGTTGAGATAAATCGCTTACTAAAGAAGATATATTACCAATTTGGTTAGTTTGTTCCGATAAACGAACAATTTGATCGGCGATCGCCGCTACTTTATTTTTCAAGTCAATCATGGTAGCAACGGTTTCTTCTACAGATTGATTACCATTGTCAGCTAATTGTAATACTTCTTGAGCGGCTTGGGCTGCCGATTCGGCTTGTTCTTCCGATTGGTGAGAAGATGCTCTTAACTCGTCCATAGTCGTGGTAGTTTCGTTAACTGAAGCAGCTTGTAAACTAGCAGTGCGTTCTTGTTCTTCCATAGTGGCTGCAATTTCTGCCGAGGAAGTGGTAATGTCAGTAACAGCTTTTTTAACTTCATTAGTAATAGCTTTAGCGATCATATTACCTAAAATAAGAGTTCCAGCCGTACCGCCTAATAAACCAAGTACCACAAGAGTGAGGGCTATATTATTAATCCGATTTTGTTTTTGTTCAAATTCTACAATAATTTCTGCTTGGCGATCGATCATAGTATCTTTAATTTTATCAAGAGTACCCATCTCAATCTCCCCAATTTTAGGGATAGCTTGGCTTACTTTTCCTGCTTTAATTAATGCCATTACTTCATCGCCTTCAGCTCTACGAGCTTCCATTTCTTTAACAAGTTTATCCCAATTTGCTTTTTGTGCTGGATCTTTGATTCGATCGCCCATTTCACCAATAGAATCATCTAAACGTTCTGAACCAATTTTATAGGATTCTCGATATTGTTCTTCTTTAGGAAAAAGTCCAGCACCTCTGACACTACGAACAATCCGAGAGGTATGAATAACCGATTCTCTAATGGTATCAATAACGGCGTTAGTACGCTCAAGATCGTGAGCTACATCGCTACTAAGTTTAATTGTTACACCCATAGTTACTGCAAATAAGGCTAATAAAGTAAGAGGTACACCATAACCCATAAGAATACGGGCTTGTAATTTTTTCGATTGTAAAATACTCATAATCTTGTCTCCATGTGATAATTGATGATTAAATATTGTTAACGGTGGTACAGGCTTCCAGCCTGTAAAGAATTTCTTTTATTTCTGCTTGTAAAGGCAGTATATTTTTTGTTTGTAAGGGCAGTATATTTTTTATTTGTAACGGGCAAGATGCCCATCCCACAAAATACCCATCCTACAAGATGCCCATCCCACAAAATACCTATCCTACAAGATGCCCATCCCACAAAAGATTTTACACAAGGCGATCCAAAGTTTCGATCAATAATTCTTGATTGAATTGATCTTTAACAATGTAGGCATTTGCTCCTGCTTGAGCTCCTTTGCGTTTGTCTTCTTCTTTGGCTAAAGATGTGACCAATATAATTGGTAATTCTTTATATTCGGGATGTTGACGCACTTTTGCCGTAAATTCTAAACCATTCATATTAGGCATTTCTACATCGGATATAATGCCGTCAAAATGTTTGCCCGATCTCAATTTGGTATAGCCATCTACCCCATCTACGGCAATTACCACTTCATAACCTGCTTTATCCAAAATACGTTTTTCTTGAGTACGTACGGCGATGGAATCTTCTACCAATAAGATAACTGGTTTTTGGGTAGAAACTTGCTCATTCAAATCGTCATTATCTGCTATATTAGCCACTTGACTGACTTTATGAACAGATTTAATCAGATCATGGGGATTAAGAATCATACACACATCCCCAGTGCCGAGAATGGTTGCACCTACTACGTTACGAACTCTTTTTAGTAATTTACTTTGAGGTTTAATTACTACGTCCAACACTTCTTGTAATTTTTCTACTTCAAAAGCGAGGCTTTGCCCATCAACATTTAATAAAATTGCTGAGGTAAAAGTTTGCTCTTGTCTTTGTCTTTGTTTTTGTACTACCGTTGATGATAAATTAGGTAATTCTAGTAAGTCGGTCATTTTTACCAACGTAATTGGTTTGTCATCTACCGTAACAGTGGCTTTTCCTTCTAGGGAATAAATATCCGTAGTTTTAATTAACAAGGTTTTGGCGATCGCCTCTAAAGGCAAAGCATGAATTAAACCTTGAACTTCAAATAACATCACATTTAAGGTAGCAACAGTAGAACGCAATTGAATACGGAAAAGAGAACCTTTATTCGTAGAATCAACACTAATATTACCTTTAAGTTTTTCTACATTGGTACGCACTATATCCAAACCGACACCACGCCCCGAAATTTCTGTGACAAAATTACGAGTTGAAAAGCCGGGTAAGAATATGAGTGATCGCAATTGAGTTGCTCCCATGGTAGCTAATTCTTCCGCCCGATACATTTTGCGTTTGAGAGCCGTTTGTTTGATTTTTTCTAAATCTAAACCTCGACCATCATCCCCTACTTCTAAAACGATATTACCCGCATTACGACTAGCTGTTAGCCATATTTTACCGACAACATTTTTATCTGCTTTTTGTCTTTCTTCACTGGTTTCAATGGCATGATCTACCGCATTACGTAACAAATGTAATAAAGGGTCTTTCATTTCCTCTAAAATTTGTTTATCTACAGTAATATCACCCCCCTCCATGATAAAATCGATCTGTTTGCCCTGTTCTTGAGCCAATTCTCTTACTAAACGGGGAAAAAGGACAAAAATGGTAGAAAGAGGTAATAATCTTAAGGTGCGGATTTTTTCATCTAATTCTCGAGAAATTAAATCTAAACGGGTATTATTTTCAGCAACACTACCATCAACATAACGAATCAATTGATCTAATTTTTCTTCACTAGCTTTACGACGCAAAGCATTACCTGTTTTTTTGTTTTTGCAGTCTTCCCAAAGATAAATTAAATCTTTTAATTTTTCGCTAGTGTGAGCTAAACGAGTTTTGGTTACTGTCAATTCTCCCGTGTGAGTCATTAAAGCATCAAGATAACGCATTGGAACTCTAATGGTATCTTGAATACCTATATCATCTTTGCGTCTTTTAGGCACAACATCATTATTAGATGCTTGTTGGGTATTAGGAGTAGTTAAGCCCGTAAGTCCTTCTAATTCTCTTAATACTTGCGCATAATTTACCTTAGCTGGTTCACCAGTTAAGGCTTCTTTTACTAAAACTTCGAGGACATCGATCGCCATTTCTAAAGACTTAGAAACTTGAGGAAAATTAACTTTTGCTGTTTTTAAGCCTTGACCGATTTGTGCAATTTTATGAATAAAATTCTCTAAGGTTTCCTGCCCAACCATGTGAGAGTCTAACTCAAAACTTTCTGACTCAGTTACAAATTCTTCTACATAACTTGAGTCTTGAGGATTTTCCTCTAATAACATCAAGTTTGATCTTAATTTTTGTAAATGCTCTTGACTAGAAAGTTGATAGATTTCTCTTAAATTTTGATCTTCAATGAATAAATGTAAACTTTGATAATTACCATTACCATTACCATTACCATTATTATTACCATTTTTAACTGCTATTTCCTCCGTTGAAGGGCTAACAGATTCTGTATCTGGTAAAAATTCATCAAGATAATTAAGTATTTGATTAGGATTAACACCGCTAGGTTCATCAGTTACCGCTTCATGCACCAACTTCCCTAAAGCTCCCACCGTGCTATACATATTATGTCCTAAAGGATTTGACCAATTTAATTGACCATTTTTTAACCTTCCAAACAATTCTTCTAAACGATGGGCGATCGTTTCTACTACTTTAATTCCGATTACTCTTGAATCCCCTTTGAGACTATGGGCTTCTCTTAATAAGGTTGCCAATAACTCCGTATTTTGGGGATCTTTTTCTAGGGTTAATAATCCTGTTTCTAGGTTTTGAACGTGTTCAGCCCCTGAAACTTGATATATTTCTCTTAATTCTTTATCTTCAATCATGGCTTTTTCTCATGATTAATTGGATTCATAATTTAATTGATTTAGTTTCTTTAATTGAAGTCAATTTAGAAACAATATCTTATTAAGATATAGAACTTAAATTCGATATTTAACTATATTTATTTTTTTTGTTTTATCGAATTTAAATAAATTTTTTATGCAATTTCAGTTCTTAAGTCTCAATTTAACTTAAGTTTTTAATTTTAAAATTTACTGAAAAAAGAAATAATTGCTTCTTTTTCTTATCTAATTTAATACTATAACCTTTCTAAAAAAATTGCTCTTAAACTTAACTTTTTTTCACAACTTGCAACATTTTTAGTAACAAAAATTTTTAGTTGAGGCCAGTTGATTAGTTTTCAAGTGTTTTGAGTGATCAAATACCATTAAGCCATAGCCAAATTTTTCTTAGCCTTATTACCGTTACTCAAATAGCTATGAATTAAATTAATTAAGGCTTGTGGTTCTGGAGGTTTATTGATAAAATCATTAGCACCTACTAATTTTGCTCTAGCCCGATCAATAGAGGTATCTTGTGCCGTTAAAATAATGATCGGTGTATGTTCAAAAACTGGACTTTCTCGCAAAAATTTACATACACTATAACCATTAGCGTTAGGCATATTAAGATCGAGTAAAATTAAATCTGGTTTTTGTTCAATAAGTTTACCAAACCCCGCCATCGGTTCATTTATACTTAGAATCTGAAAACCAGCAGGAGTCAAAATGCTTTTCAAATTATGGATAACAATGGGGCTATCATCAATACAAGCAATCAAATATTTGGTATTATCTCTATCAAGAGTAATTTTATCTGACTGCACAACAGAATTGACTTGATGATTTATCGTAGGATTTTGACTTATTTTTGCTGGAGAGGAAACAGCAGGCAAATCTTCTATGATTTGAGATAAATCTTTAATTACTTTAAATTCAATTAAGCCATTTTCTTGCCAAGGCAACAAAGATTTTGCTACTTTAGCAATAGATTGCTTTGATTTCAAAGCAATATCCCAAATGGTAAATTGTCCATTAAGATATTTTTTTTGGGCGGGGTTTTTAATGGCTGTTTCGCCTTTTGCTAACAAAATAGGTGTTAAACTGGGATTTAGTTCAGTTAATTTATTTTCGATCCATTCTTGATGTAATATTTCAATTTCTCTTAAAATTGGATGAATTTCAGGCGGTGATATACTTAAAAAATAAGAAAAGGTAGATTTTGCTCGATCATGATTAACCCATTCTGCTTTTACTTGAGTAAATAAAGCTAATTCTGATAAGCATTCTTTGGTGACGGTGGTAATAATGGATTTTGCTTGATCTAAAGTTAATGTTCTTTTACTGATGCCTTGATATAAAAAGTCACATTCCCAAGGTTGACCATTGACCATTTTTGTGGGAAAATCCCAATTGGGACAATGTTTGGCGATCGCCCTTTGCCAACGGCGTACCCTATTTTGATCTTCTGTAATATACTGTAGTCGGCCTGCTAATAAAAAGATAGTCGTTATATTACCTCTATGGGTAAAAGATAATTCGCCCGTGGCTTTTTCTTCGTATAACCGATCTAATTCTTTTTCCAAATAAGGTACAAATTGTGCTGATAAAATATTGACCATAACAACTCCCTCAAATAATAACTGAGTAATTTTATTTACTCCTTAATTTTCAGTCTAATTTTTTTTTGTGATTAGGGATTATAAACTTAATTTTTTTTGTTATAACTTATTATTTCTTTATTTTTTGGCGGTCATTTGATGATACAAATCGTAATTATCCAAACAAAAAAATTAACCTTATTATCTTTAAACAAGGGGTTTAAACCCCCTGTTGGCATCCGTTATTAACTGCTATACTATTGATTTTAAGGCTAATTCTAACCTAGTTTTATCAATGCCTTTTTGATTGAATAATAACCAAGTTTGAATTAAATCAGGTCCATGTAACTCCCCTGTAAGACAAGCCCTAAGCGATCTCATTACTAAACCTTGTTTAACATTGTTAACTTTTGTAACTTGTTTAATAATATCTTTGGCTGTTTGTTCAGTCAAATCACTATTAGATAAATCTAAAATATTTTGTATTACTTCTTTTACCCCTTCTTGTTTCAATAAATCTAAGGCTTCCTCATTAATAGTTATGGTTTCAGTAAAAAATAAAGCTGCTTCTTTGACACTATCTGTTAAACGAGTTAAAGTAGGTGCAATTAAAGTTGTTATTTGTAACAACCATTCTTGATCCTTTTCTTGATCAAATTGATAACCAGCTTGCTGCCAATAAGGTATTAATAAAGGTAGTAAGTCAACGGAAGGCATTTTATGAAGATATTGACTATTTAGCCAATCTAATTTATCCCAATCAAATTTCGCACCCGCTTTATTAACTCTTTCTAAGCTAAATTTAGTAGCCGCTTCCTTTAAAGTAAAGATTTCCTCTTGATCAGGATTAGTCCAACCTAATAATGTCATGTAATTAACTAAGGCTGGAGCGATAAAACCCATTTTTCTAAAATCATCAATAGATGTTACTCCGTCTCGTTTAGAAAGTTTTCTTCCTTCTTGATTTAGAATTAAGGGAGTATGGGCAAATTCTGGCACTTTTGCCTCTAATGCTTCATAAAGTAAAATCTGTTTTGCCGTATTAGCAATATGATCTTCTCCTCGTATTACATGAGTAATATTCATATCAATATCATCAACTACTACCGCTAAATTGTAGAGAGGTTGTCCAAAAATATCTTGATCATTTTCGGCACTACGGGCAATAACCATATCTCCGCCTAAATCGCTTCCTTTCCAAGAAACATTATCTCTAATTAAGTCTTGCCAAATAATGTTTTGTGTATCCTCTATTTTAAAGCGAATAACAGGTTTTCTGCCTTGGGCTTCAAATTCGGCAATTTGTTCTTTTGTGAGGTTACGATGACGATTATCATAACGTGGAGCGAGGTTTTGGGCTTTCTGTTTATCCCGCATAGCGTCCAACTCTTCTGAACTACAATAACAACGATAAGCTAATCCTTTGTCTAGTAAAGTCTGGATTGCTTGGCGATAACAATCAAATCTTTGGGTTTGAAAAAAAGGGCCTTCATCCCAATTTAAGCCTAACCATTCTAATCCAAATTTAATATTTTCAGTATATTCAGGTTTTGATCTTTCTAAATCGGTATCTTCAATTCTTAAAATAAAAGTGCCTTGATGATGCTTGGCAAATAACCAATTAAAAACGGCGGTGCGCGCTGTGCCTATATGTAAGTTTCCTGTAGGAGATGGCGCTATACGAACTCTAACACTCATAATATTTTCTAACAAACTATATTATGGTTAATTTTAACTTTGTTTGTCCTATTTTTCCCAATTGTTAAGATTGTCAATATTTATTTTTATCGTCATTAAAAAAAGTATTAAAATATCATAATTGGCGATCGCCAATTATGAAAAAAGCAACAGAGTTATATTTAGATGAATTTCCATTACCAAAAACATTAGAAAAGATAGTTTATAATAAATAAAAAATTTTTACTTTCATTTATTCATTTTTACGGTTAATAATATGCCTCAGTTATCATTAAAATTGGAATTTCAGCAAGTATTAGAATTAGTACAACAGTTATCTCAAGAAGAGAAAATTAAGTTAAGTCAAGTCTTAGAAAAAGATACTTTAAATCAAAAATTAACAGAGTTTTTAGAAGTATTTAAAAATGATAAAATTTCTCTCGACATAATTAATGAAGAAGCCGAAGCGGTAAGAGAGGAAATTTATGAAAAACAATGAATCTTTTAAGGTAATTATAGATACTAATCTTTGGATTAGCTTTTTAATTGGGAAACAATTAAGTAGTTTAAAAGATTTATTAGTTAACCAAAAAATTCAGCCTATTTTTTCTGCTCAACTTTTGGAAGAGATAAATATTGTTACTAAAAGGCCAAAATTACAACAATATTTTTCTCCTGTTAAAGTAGCCGATTTAATTGATTTTTTGCAAGTCATTGGTTTAGTTATTGAAGTTAAATCAACTGTTAATATTTGTCGAGATTTAAAAGATAATTATTTATTGGCTTTGGCAAAAGATAGTAATGCAGATTATTTAATTACTGGAGATTTAGATTTATTAATTATTAAAGAATTTGAGGGAACAAAAATTTTGACTTATCAAGATTTTTATTGCCCCTAATACTTTTAATAATTGAGGTTCGCAATTTTCTTTCCTCACTGTACAATATATTTATATGATAATCTTTCATAATTTATTCCTAGTTATCTAATTTAGAAAATAATTAATAATAATAGACTTATCTTTTTGTTACAATAAATTTTACTCTGTTCACATCA
This sequence comes from uncultured bacterium, assembly GCA_964634505.1. Taxonomy (GTDB): domain Bacteria; phylum Cyanobacteriota; class Cyanobacteriia; order Cyanobacteriales; family Cyanobacteriaceae; genus CAZWLZ01. The sequence continues at coordinate 11,673 of CAZWLZ010000034.1, forward strand.
AAAATTTATGTACACCACAAAAGAAATTAAAATTTCCGTTACTCCCCAAGTAGCAAAAGCCTATCAATTAGCTACTGAGAAAGAAAAACAACATTTAAGCGTAATTGCCTCTTTATTTTTTGACGAAGATGTTAAAAATGAGATTGATTTTTTAGGTAAAATAATGGACGAAATTAGCGATAGAGCTATTTCCAGAGGTTTAACTCCTGAAATTTTAGCTGATATTCTTAATGACTAATTTACCTAATTATGTTTTAGATACCAATGTCATAGTTAGTGCTTTGTTATTTAGAAATAGTCAACCACGTCAAGCATTAGACAAAGCCAGAAAATTGGGAATTATTTTAATGTCTGAAGTGATTTGGGCAGAAATACAAGAAGTTTTGTCACGTCCAAAATTCCATAAATATATTACTTCTGGAGAGAAAAAATTATTTTTAATTGAGTTATTTAACAGTGTTAATTTTATTGAAGTTACTGAAGAAATTACTGTTTGTAGAGATGCTAAAGATAATAAATTCTTGGAATTAGCGATTAGTGGTTTGGCTAGTGTTATTATCAGTGGAGATGCCGATTTATTAGTTTTACATCCTTTTCAAGATATTTTTATTCTCAATGTTAAAGATTTTTTAGAATTAAATTAGAACTAGAAAATTACTCTTATTTTATAAGTTCGATCTTTACGCCTTTTAGGGCTTTATTCACGACTGAAGTGGTTATTACAAACTACCCTAATATTATCTTATCAACTTCTATTATTTTCTTAAGTTAAATTTATCCTGCTATTTGATAAATAATTGGTTTATATTTAGGTAGCGGAATTAGTTTATTTTTTTCTTTAGCAACTTCTAACCATTTCTTTTGTAATTTCCATTTTATTAATCACACTTTTTTGATAGTAAGTTTTCCCTATTTTAACTTAATTTTATTATTATTTAAGTTCTTAGTAAGCCCTTTAGGGCTTTATTAACGACTGAAATCGTTACTACAAACTATTCTAATATCATCTTCTTTTATTTCTATTTTAGCCTCTTCTAATCCTCTGGTTGCTTCTTGCTTTTAATTGCTTCGCTTTCTCTCTTATTTTAGTTATATTTTCTGCTATTCTTAATTATTATTTTTAACGTTAACAGAAAGTGATAATCCTAACTCTTATCTCCTTAGTAAGTATTTTTCAAGTTCTATATATTTTAAAAATAAACCATCAATACTTGCTAATTGTGCTTGATATTCAAGAGTAGTTGCTATGATAATTCTATCAAAAGGATCTTTATGAATAGAAGATAAATTAACTGCTATATTGGCAATATTAGCAGTTAAAGGTAATAATTGAATATCTACAGATTCTAATGATGCTTTAAACCATTCATTTGGAGGACAAGGTAACTCAATTTTTCCTTTATGATATGCTAAGGCGATTTCATAACAAGAAACGCAGGAAACGGCTACTTCTTGAGTGGTTTCAATCATTTCTCTCCAATTATGAGGAAATCTGTCAAATTCTTGATTGATAAACCAAAACCAAATATGAGTATCAAGAATAATCATTTTAGGCAATCCCAATCATCTTGATCGACTATCGGGCTTATAATATCTCCTAATGTTTTTCCTTTACCAGCTACTGATGCTGGAGGTGTACGTCTTAATAAGGATTTGTTGGATTCTTCTAAAATAGTTATGATAACACGAGCTGAGGTAATTTGTGGTGTCTCTTTTAGCCATTTTACTTGTCCATTTTCGTAGATAGCTTCATAACTTTTTAACATAATTCTTAAAAAAATTTAATGATCTTTCTCATTTTAACTTAATTCTATGATTTTTCTTTAAGTTCGTAGTAAGCCCTAAAGGGCTTTATTAACGACTTCAGTCGTTACTACAAACTATCCTAATATCATTCTCTCAATTTCTATTTTAGCTTCTTCTAATCCCCTCTTAGCTTCTTCTTTTAATTGCTTCGCTTTCTCTCTTATTTTAGTTATATTTTCTGCTATCTCGTTTTGTTTTTCAATAGGTGGTAAAATAACAGGAAGTGACTTATATTCTTCCGAATTAATATTAGATTGTACTGCCGATCTTTGTATTGCATTTACCCAAGTTTTATAAATTATTGAATGACAGTAATAAAAAATATAATAAGAATTAGCTTTTGATTTATCGATAACAGAACGGATTAAATAACCAGCAAATATTGATTTATGTTTATTATTTTGATGAATATAACATCTTCCAACTGATCCACTTCTTGCAAATAATAAATCATCTTGATTTAAAATATATTTATCTTCAATTTTTTCTGCTGTTTTCCAATCTTCTTGTTTAAGATTTCCTAAGTCATCAATATCCGTTATTCTTATATATCTTGTATCATAAATAGATGAAAAATCTATAGCTGATTCATTCGCCCCATATTGAGGAGATTCTTTGATTAAATCTTTAAGTTGTTTGACTGGATAATTACCTTTATTTGAGTTAATCAAATTAATTTTACTTTGATAATTAGGATCAAATCTACTACCTGAAATATCGCTTAATTTACGGACAAACATCCGACTTTTAACTGTATTCTCTTCTTGTTTTGGTAACTCAATCCCTAACTGATTTAATAAATAATCATCGATACTATTTAATAACTTTTCTGCTTCTTTTTCCTTCTCTTTTTTAGCTTTATAAGCATTATCTATTATTGCTACAATTTGCTGTTGTATTTCTAAAGGAGGAATAGGTATCATGATTTTACGGATTGCATCCAAAGTTATTTTAGGTTGAACTCCAGTGGTAAATTGTCTATTAAATTGCATAATCCCAAAATTAGAAGTTAAGCAAATTTGTAAAAACTTAGACAGTATTTGATATTTTAAGTTTGGTTTTAATTTAAGTCCAACAACATTTTGGCTAATATTATATTTAGGATATATACTAGGTAATATTGAAACTTCACCTATCGTACCAACTTTAGAAATAACTAAATCACCAGACAAATATTCTGTATATAATTCTTGTTGATGCTTTTCTTCGGTTATATAAACAGTATTATCAAAAATTATTGTTCCTTCTTTAATATCTGAAACTCGCAAGAAAGGAATACCCGATTGTTTATAATAATTCGGAGATAAATCAAAAACTCCTTTTCTAATCTCAATACCTATTTTACTCAAAGATTCAGCATTAATCTTCTTTAATTTTTTGGTTAATGCTTGAAAATCACTTTTATAATAAAAAGAATCAAATCTTTCTTCTAATTGACTTAATTTAACTAAAAATAACTTATTCTTATCAACATTTTTAGCTAAAAAAAAACTATCTTCTCCCCTTTCAATACACTCAATAAAACGACTTAACTCTACCGTAATAAAATCTAACTCATTATTATTAGTAACTTTACCAGTAGCATCGTAACCAATATCTTCAGCTATGCCCATAAAAATATCATAATCCTTAATCAGAGTTGACTTAGCAGTTAAATACTCATCTAATAAACTCTCTTTAATAGCGTCAATCTTCTCTCGATACTCATTATTAACCTCTTTTTTCCACTCCTTAAAAGCCTCACAATTGCTTAACGCCTTTCCTTCTAAATTATCAACATTATCAAAACCGATTAACTTTTTAATCTTCTCTTTTTTTTCCTTATCAAGTTTCGTTAATAACTGATCAAAATTATGTTTAACCTTAAGAGAATCTTGTAAAAATAACTTATCTTGCTGGATTTTTTCAGTAACAGCTAAAGGATACTTTCTTAAAAATAAAACCGAACTTTTCACACCAGCACCCGTAGCAGTAAAAGCAGTTTGGGGTAAAGAAATAACCGCCACAATCCTAAACCTTTCCTCAATGCCATCTCGCACATATTGCAAACTCGAATTAGTTAAAATACCATCAGGAATAACGATCGCCAAATAACCATCTTCACGCAAAAAATTATAACATTGTTCAATAAATAAAATTTCAGTATTCTGATTATCCCGCTCACTTTGCCTAGTATTAGGATTTAACCAATCTACCTCTTTTTTAGCAAAATTATAATTTTTCATGTAAGCTTGTTCGGTTAATTTTACCGTTGAACCGAAAGGGGGATTAGTCACGATAAAATCAAACTTATTATAACTAAAACCATGATTATTAGTTTTATTAATTATGTCTTGACTAGACAACAAACCATCTGCCGCAATAACATTAGTATGACCATCATCATGAATAATCATATTCATTTTAGCAGTTCGGGCGATTTGCTCATTAATCTCAATCCCAAAAAGATTTTTTTCAGCAAAATCATGCCAATATCGATAATGTTCGACCGAATTTTGATCATAATATTGACTAGCCAATTTTCTAATTTTATCCAAGACATGAAGCAGAAAACCGCCGCTACCGCAGGAAGTATCTAACACCAAAGAATCATTAGTTATAGGCAACACATCAACGATAAATTTAACGATATTACGAGGAGTGAAATATTGCCCAAAATCACCCCTAAAAAATGAGCCCATAAAAGTCTCAAACGCCCTACCCTTACTATCTAAATCTGTCGCCCCTAAATTAATCCCTTCTAAATAACCTACCACTGTTCGCAATTTTTCCGCAGTTAAACGAATATCATCCTTAAAAACTTCAGGGTCTTTTTTGCGTCCTTCGTGATATAAAGACTTAATACGATTTATTAACTCTAAATTTGTTTTTTCTTCGCTATCCTCACTAAAGATTTGAAAATCATAAGCATCGCCTTTTTTTCGTGCTTTTTTCTCATCCCAAATCTTACAAAAAATCAACTTATCTAACTCATCAAAAGCCGTAGAAGGGTTTAACTCACCACCACCCCAAAGGGCATTATGAGCTTGTTTAAAACGTCTTGTTAAGTCATCTTCGCTGACAATTTCTAACTCAAATAATTTTTGTCCATTACTTTCACCACCATTTTTAGCATATTTGAATTTAGCTAATTTGGTAACTCCAAATTGAGGAATATCTGGTATCGATTGACGAGCTTTAGGCTTTTCTGTAGGTACTAAATAATAGTCATTTTTAATGCCAGAAGTCACCCAAACATACCTTGCCCCTTCTGCTACTGCATAACTAAAACCTTGTTCAATGGCTTGTTTAAATTCTAATTCTGAAACTTCTTGTTTTTTACATTCAACTACGATATGAGGAGATTGTAATTGATCATCATTATAAACAATTATATCAGCTTCTTTGGTACTTGCACCCATTGTAACGGTAACAAATTGCTTTATTTTTTGAGGCGAATAACCATAAATTAAAACTAATTTTAAATATGTTTCTGCTTGAATTTGCTCTTCGGGATTAGTATAATTTCTCTTTTTATTTTGGTGAAGATAAGTAATAAATTTTTGTTCTTCATCAAACAAGATTAACTTTTTTTCGATCCCTTCTAAGATTAAATTCATTCATTTTTTTTGCTATTTTATCTTGTCATTATATTATAAGTAGGATGCTTGTGTCACTTTTTATTAGTTAGTCACAGGTTAGTTAGTCACAGGCAGGAT